>JADLDF010000494.1 GCA_020846815.1 Gammaproteobacteria bacterium
CGCGAGCTCGGCTCGGAGTTCTTCTGGGTCTGGCCCGTGGTCTCGGGCGGCCGGCTGTCAGCGCTGCTCGCGGTCGGCTTCCGCGAGGCGCCGACGCCTGACCCGCGCTTCGCGCGCTATGGTTCGGAGTTCGCTGCGCGGCTGGCGATCGCGCTGTCCAAGACCGCGCGCGACGAGCACCTCTACCGGCAGGCGCACTACGATCCGCTGACCGGGCTGCCGAACCGGCTGCTGTTCCGCGACCGCCTGACCCAGGAGGTCGCGAGCTGCGTCGAGGCACGCACGCGCGGCGCGCTGCTCTACATCGATCTCGACCACTTCAAGAAGGTCAACGACAGCGTCGGCCACGCGGCCGGCGACCAGCTGCTGACCATCGTCGCGCAGCGCCTGCGCGCCTGCGTGAAGGAAGGCGACACGGTCGCGCGCCTCGCCGGCGACGAGTTCACCGTGGTGCTGCGCAACGTCGCCGACCCCGAGTCGGCCGCCGTGGTCGGCGAGCGCATCATCGAGTCGGTGAAGCTGCCGGTGAACCTCGCCGGCCGCGACCACTACGTGCAGGCGAGCATCGGCATCGTGCTGTTCCCCGACGACGGCGTGGCCATCGACGAGTTGATGCGGCGCGCCGACGGTGCGATGTACCGCGCCAAGGGCCTCGGCCGCAGCCGCGCCGTGTTCTACGACCGCGCGCTCATGGCGAATCGCTTCGAGACCTCGCAGAGCGGCCTGTACCGCGCGCTGCGCCGCCGCGAGTTCTCGCTGTTCTACCAGCCGCAGTTCAGTCTCGACGACGGCCGCCTGGTCGGGCTCGAGGCGCTGCTGCGCTGGCAGACGCCGCGCGACGGCACCCGCTCGCCCGGCGACTTCATTCCCGCGGCCGAGGTCAGCGGGCTGATCGTCGACATCGGCGGCTGGGTCATCGACGCGGCCTGCGCGCAGCTCGCGGTCTGGCGCGAGCAGGGCATCGCGCCGGCGCGGCTGTCCATCAACGTCTCGGTGCAGCAGCTCAAGTACGCCGACTTCGCGCGCAACGCGCGCCGCATCCTCGACAAGTACGGCATCCCGCCGCAGCTGATCGAGATCGAGATGACCGAGTCCGTGTTCGCCGACGAGGCGGCCGGCGCGGTGCTGCGCCAGCTCGCCGAGCTCGGCGTGCGGCTCGCCCTCGACGACTTCGGGACGGGGTATTCTTCGCTGAACTACCTCCGCCAGCATCCGATCCACGTGGTCAAGATCGATCGCTCGTTCCTCGAGGACATCCCCGCGAACGCCGCTTCGGCGACGCTCGCCGAGACGATCATCAACATGGCGCACGCGCTCGGCAAGGAAGTCGTGGCCGAAGGCGTCGAGACGCTCGAGCAGCTGCAGTTCCTTCGCGAGCACCGCTGCGACAGCGCGCAGGGCTTCTTCCTCGCGCAGCCGCTGCCCGTGTCCCAGGCCACCGACCTGCTGCAGGCCCGGCGCACGCCGGAGCCGATGGAGGAGGCGATGCGGCAGGCGGGCTGATGGTCCGCGCGCTGCTGCTCGCCGCGATCGCGCTGCTGTCGGCCGGCTGCTCGCTGACGCGGCCGCTGGCGACGCCCCTGCCGCTGCCCGTCCCCGTGCCGCCCGGCGGCATCGATCTTCCCGCCACCATGTCCTCGCCCGGTGCGCGGCTGCTCGGCATCGCCGAGCGCTTCGTCGGCGCGCCGTACCGCTACGGCGGCCATTCGCCGCTCGAGGGCTTCGACTGCAGCGGTCTGGTGTGGCACGTGCACGAGCTCGCCGGGCTCGCCGTGCCGCGCACCGCGCAGGCCCAGCATGGCGCGGCGCGGCCCGTCGCCGCTCCGCAGCTGCAGCCGGGCGATCTCGTGTTCTTCGCCAGCCGCCGCAGGTCCGTCGACCACGTCGGCATCTACGTCGGCGACGGTCGCTTCCTGCACGCGCCCCGCAGCGGCCGGCCCGTGGGCTACGATCGCCTGGACGATGGCTGGTTCGCGCCGCGCTTCGTCGGCGCCGGGCGATTCTGGACGGCGCCGGTGCCGGCGCCGGCCGCGCCGCCGTCGCTGGCACCGTGAGCCGCGCCGGCCGACCGCCCGGTGGCTGCTCGCGTGGAGCGGCGGTCCGGGGATCCGACTGGGATGCGGTCCGCAAATTGCCGCAGATTCGCGGATTTATGTCATTTGTGCGGCGCACAAACCCTGTCGTGACGCCAGGTTATGCGAAGTTCCGCATCTGTCGTCTCTTGACGACGGTGGAGGATGCTTCGACACTGTCGACGTGACCAGGGCAAACCTGCCGAGAGGCGGGGACGCAAAGCTTCCGGTCCGCCGGCGCCAGGGTGCCGACGGATAGCGGGGTTGCCACGGGGTCCGGGCCGCAAGGCCCTGGCCTGGTGATCGGATCTCCGTCGAGGACGGTCTGCCCCCGAGGTCTCGTGTCAGACACCACCGGGGAAGCCACATGTCGCAACCGTCGAACTCGGCTGTCAGGGGCAGGCCGATTTCGTCCGCAGCCGCGCCGCCACCGCCGGCCGCTGCCACGGGCGATTACGTCGTGAATCTCTGCGCTTCGACGACGCCGATGGCGCTCGCCAAGCCGACCGCGCCCGAGCTCGCGCGTTACACCTTCTTCGTCAGCCGGCGTCGCGAGGAAGGTCGCGAGCGCTTCCGGCTGCACATGGGCTATTTCGCGACGCGCGACGAGGCCGAACAGATGCTGGCCCTGGTCCGCGATCTCTATCCGGCCGCCTGGGTCGGCGAGACGCCGGGCCGCAAGCTCGCACCAGGCAGTCGTGCCTCGGCGGCCGCGGCCGCAGCCGCGAACGTGCCGCCCGTGCCCGCATCCGCATCCACGCCTGCGTCGGTCGCTGCGCCTGCATCCGTCGCTGCATCCGCGCCCGTGTCGGCCGCTGCGTCGGCATCCGCGCCTGCGCCCGCGCGCCGCGCCGAGCGCGCGGCGATGGCGAGCGCCGCGCCGCGCGTGGACACGGCTGCCGCGGCGCAGCCGCTTCCCGCAGTGCCGGTCGTGTCGGCCCCGACCCCAGCCCCGGCGGCCGTGGTTGCGGCCGCGCCGACCGTCGCCGCGCCGGTGGTGACTGCGACGCCTGCCGCCTTGCCTGCTGCCGCGTCTGCTACATCTACGGCGGCACCTGCGGTGGCCTCACCGTCCGTCGCTTCGCCGGCTGCTGCACCCATGGCGCCCGCGCCCACCGCGTCGACGGTCCCGGTGGCCGCGCCGCCGACGCCCCGCAAGTCCGTGGCCCGCCCGACCGTGCCGCCCGCGTCGAACGTGCGCGAGGTGATCGCGGCGCTCGAGCCGGAAATCGATACCGCGGCCTCGGGCACGGTGCAGATGCCGATCCCGCCGCCGCCGGTCACGGCCGCGACGCGTGCGGC
>JADLDF010000495.1 GCA_020846815.1 Gammaproteobacteria bacterium
CAGAGCGCCTACGAACGGCTGATCGGCGACGCGATGCGCGGCGACGCGACGCTGTTCACGCGCCAGGACATCGTCGAGGAGGCCTGGCGCATCGTCGACGATGCGCTGGTGAAAGCCGGTGCCGCACAGCTCTACGCAACGGGCAGCTGGGGTCCGGAAGCCGCTGCGCGCCTCACGCGCGCGGTCGGCGGCTGGGTGAACCCGGGCAGCCTCGGCAGCGACGCGTGCGCCTGAGCGTCCACCCCGACGGCCCGGCGGCGGCGCACGCGGCCGCCGACTGGATCGCTGCGCGCCTGCAGGCGGTGCTCGCGGCTCGCGATCGTGCGCGCGTGGCCTTCAGCGGCGGCGCCTCGCCACGGCCGATGCTCGAGGCCCTGGCGGCGCAGCCGCTGCCGTGGGCGCGCGTCGACGCGTTCCAGGTCGACGAGCGCGTCGCGCCGGCCGGCAGCGAAGCGCGCAACCTGACGATGCTGCGCGCCGCACTGCCGGCGGCCTGCTGGCATCCGATGTTGGTCGACGATCTCGAGCCGGAGTGCGCCGCGCAGGCCTATGCCCGGACGCTCGAGACGCTCGCCGGCACGCCGCCCGTGCTCGATCTCGTGCATCTCGGCATCGGCGACGACGGCCACACGGCTTCGCTGTTCCCGGGCGACGCGGCGCTCGAGGTGCAGGATCGCGAGGTCGTGGCCACGGCCGAGCGGCACGGCCATCGCCGCGTGACCTGCACGCTGCCGCTGCTGTCGCGCGCCGGCGCGCGTGTCTGGCTCATCACCGGCGCGGGCAAGGCTGCGATGCTCGCGGCGCTCTGGCGCGAGGATCCGCGCATCCCGGCCGCGCGCGTTGCGCGCATGACGAGCAGGGTGTTCGCCGATGCCGCCGCCGCTGCGCAACTGACTCGGGGTGAGCCCGACAGGTCCGGTGCCAGCACCTGAATCTCGGGGTTTGCCCCACAGTTTTGCTGCGCGCGCTGGAAAACTAGGCATTTCCCCCGAGGCCGGCCGCCGCTGCGCCGCTGCGCAGTGTGACCGGCCTCCCGACATCGCGACGACACGATCGGTCACTGTGGCGCCACGGGTGAGACCTCGAGGAGATGCCAGGGTGAGTGTTCAGGAAGTCGCAGCGAGCCGGCGCGCGCCGGATCACCATGCGGCCGCACCGGGCGGCACCGCAATGCGCCCCGCGGCCGCGCGCGCCACGGCCTGGCGCTGCGCCCCGGATTCCCACTTCCTGCAGCTCTTCGAAAGCGAGGCATTCCTGAGCGCGACTCTCGGCGATTGGTTCGCCGAAGGCCTCGAACGCGGCGAGGCCTGCATCGCGATCGTGACCGCGGAGCTCGCGCTGGCGCTGTCCGAGGCGCTGCTGGCGCGCGGCTTCGATCCGCGGACGCTGGGCGAGAGTGGCCAGCTGCGGCTGCTCGACGTGCACGACACGCTCGAGCGCTGCGACGCCGACGAGCAGCCCCTCGAAGCCGCGGCGCTGGAGCTGTTCGACGACCTGCTCGCCACCGCCGCGGCCGGCCGTCCCGCAGTGCGGGTGTTCAGCGGCATCTCGGCCTTGCTCGCCGCGCAGAGCATGTTCGAGCAGGCCGAGTGCTTCGAGGATTTCTGGGACCGGCTGCGGACGCAACGGGCGTTCACGCTCGGCTGCGCCTATCCCATCAGCCTGTTCAGCGGCGAGTCGAACGCGCGCTTCTTCCGCGACCTCTGCGACCGGCATGCCATCGTGATCCCGGCCGAGAGCTTCCTCGGCCTCGAGGACGAGGCACAGCGCAACCGCCGCATCGGCGAGCTGCAGCAGCAGGCGCAGGCGCTGGCCGAGGAGGCCGCGCGCCGCCGGCGCGAGCAGGCGCGCGTGCGCCAGCGCGACGAACGCCTGCGACAGCTGGTCGAGCTGTCGCCGGATGCGATCTGGGTCAACCGCGACGGCCGCATCGTCGAGGTCAACGAACGCTGCCTGGAGCTGCTCGGCGCCCGCCACGACTGGCAGGTGATCGGACGTTCGCCGCTCGATTTCATCCATCCCGACTTCCATGCCGAGGTTCAGGCGCGCATCGCCGCGATGCAGGCGGGGCTCGGCGACGTGCCGCCGTTCGAGGAGCGGATCCTGCGTCTCGACGGCAGCGAGGTCGATGTCGTGATCGCGGCCGCGTCCTTCGACGACGACGGCGAGACCGCGATCCAGGTCGTGATCCGCGACGTGCGCGAGCGGCGCGCGGCGCGCGAGGCCGACGAGCGCGCCGCACGCCGCGCCCGCATCGACGAGACCACGGGCCTGATGAACCGGGCGGGTTTCCAGCAGGCGCTGGCCGAAGCGCTGGAGCGGGCCGGGAACGGCGGCGGACAGCTGGTCGTGCTGCAGGTCGACCTCGACCGCTTCCAGCTCGTCAACGACACGCTCGGCCACGAGGCCGGCGACGAAGTGCTGCGCCAGGCCTCGCAGCGCATGCGGCGCGCACTGCGTGACGGCCAGGGCCTGGCGCGACCGGGCGGCGACGAATTCCTGCTGTTCTCCTGCTGCGCGGATGCGGCCGACGAGGGCCAGCGGATCGCGGCCAGGCGGACCGCCGCTTTCCACGAGCCCTTCGAGGTCGCCGGGCGCAGGGTCTTCAGCACGCCGAGCATCGGCGTGGCGGCATTTCCGCGCGACGGCGCCGACGTCGACCGCTTGCTGCGCTGCGCGGATCTCGCGCTGCATGCCGCCAAGAAGGGCGGCGGCAATGCTGCCGAATACTATGCGCCGTCGCTGGCCGCGCATTCCAGCGCGCGCCTCGATCTCGAGAACCGCCTGCACCACGCGCTCGAGCAGGACGAGTTCCGCCTCTGCTACCAGCCGATCTACGACGTCGCCAGCGGCCAGGTCGTCGCCGTCGAGGCACTGCTGCGCTGGTTCCCGCAGGACGGGCCGGTGACCATGCCGTCGGAGTTCATCCCCGTGGCCGAGGAAACGGGGCTCATACGGCCGATCGGCGACTGGGTACTGCGCACGGCCTGCGCACAGGTGCGTGCCTGGCAGCGACGCCACGGCGCATTCGCCGGCCTGCGGCTCGCGGTCAACGTCTCGCCGCGCCAGCTGCGCGACATGGACCCGCGCGCCAGCGTGGCGCGCTTCCTCGACGAATCCGGGCTCGCGGCCGCGGATCTCACGCTGGAGCTGACCGAGAGCAGCTTCCTGCGCGAGTTCGAGCCGACGCTGCGCAAGCTCGACGTGCTCCGTGCCATGGGCGTGCGCCTTTCCATCGACGACTTCGGCACCGGCTATTCCTGTCTCGCCTATCTGCGGCGGCTGCCGATCGATGAGCTGAAGATCGACCGCAGCTTCGTGCACGAGCTGGTCCGCAGCCCGAACGACTCGGCGCTGGTCGGCGCGATCCTGGCGATGGCCCGGGCGCTGAAACTCGAGGTCATCGCCGAGGGCGTCGAGAGCTGGGACCAGCTCGAGGTGCTGCGCGACAAGGGCTGCCGCCGCGTGCAGGGCTACGGGCTCGGACGGCCGATGTTCGCCGAGGAGGCGGCGCGCCATCTCGCGGCGCGTGCCACCGTGCCGGCGGCGAGCATCACGGCGGGGTCTTTCCAGCGGGCGTGACCGCGTGGCCGCCGAAGGACTGGCGCATGCGTGCCAGCAGCTTCGCGGCATAGTCGTCCCGCCCCTGGCTCGCGAAGCGCGCCATCAGCGCAGCGGTGATCACCGGTGCGGGCACGCCGAGGTCGATCGCCTCCTTGGCCGTCCAGCGCCCCTCGCCCGAATCGGCGACCACGGGCGCGATGCCGTCGAGCGCCGCATCCTGCGCGAGGAACTCCGCGGTGAGATCGAGCAGCCAGGAACGGATCACGGTGCCGTGGCGCCAGTGCTCGGCGAGCTGCGCGACGTCCAGGCCGAGCTCCGGCCGGGCGCGCAGCAGCGCGAAGCCCTCGGCATAGGCCTGCATCAGGCCGTACTCGATGCCGTTGTGCACCATCTTGGCGTAGTGGCCGGCGCCGGCACGGCCGCAGTGCAGCCAGCCGCGTTCGGGCGAGGGCGCGAGCGCGCGCAGCACGGGGCCGAGGCGCGCGACTGCAGCGTCCTCGCCCCCGACCATGAGACCGTAGCCGTTCTGCAGGCCCCAGACGCCGCCGGAGACGCCGGCGTCGACGAACTGCAGCCCGCGCGCGGCCAGCATCGCAGCGTGGCGCTGCGAGTCCTGGTAATGCGCGTTGCCGCCGTCGACGAGCAGGTCGCCGGGCGCGAACCCCGCGGCCAGCGCCTCGAGCACGCCGTCGGTCGGCGCGCCGGCCGGCAGCATCAGCCACGCGGCGCGCGGTGGCGCGAGCGCGGCGATGAAATCCTCGAGGCCCTCGACGGGCTGCACGCCCGGCTCGTTGCCGAGTGCGGCGCGCGCCTCGGGGGCGCGGTCCCAGGCGACGATGCCGAGGCCCGCGCGTGCGAGGCGACGGGCCATGTTGCCGCCCATGCGGCCGAGTCCCACCATGCCGATCTGCATGGCACGGATCGTACCGGATCGC
>JADLDF010000496.1 GCA_020846815.1 Gammaproteobacteria bacterium
CTGCCCTCGCCCGTCAGCAGCGAGGCGCGCTGCGCCGAGAGCCCGACGCGCAGCGCCTGGAACTCGGTGATCGGGTAGCCGTAGTCGACGCCGAGCGCCAGCGTCTCGGAGGAGAAGTCCGACGAGGCGGACACGAACTGCGTGACGTCGCGGTAGGTCAGCGACAAGGTGCGCGCGACGCCGTCGATGGTCGTGTACGGATCCGTGTGCGAGATGCCGTAGACCTTGGAGTAGCGGCCGGAGTTCAGGTCGATCGCGATGCGCTCTCCCGTACCCATGAAGTTGCTGTCGGCGTAGTTGCCGTTGAGGATGAACGACTGTGACTCCGAATAGCCGACGCCGCCGCCGAGCTGGGCGGACGGCCCCTCCTTGATCTCGAACTCGACGTCGACGAGATCGGGCGAGCCCGGCACCGGCTTGGTCTCCGACTCGACCTTCTCGATGTACGGCAGGCGCTGCAGACGCTGCTTCGAGCGCTCGACCAGCGCGTTCGACAGCCAGCCGCCCTCGAGCTGGCGCATCTCGCGACGCAGCACCTCGTCGTTGATCTTGGTGACGCCGTTGAACACGATGTGGCGCACGTAGACGCGGTTGCCGGGGTCGACGAAGAAGGTCAGCGCGACCTCGTTCTTGGAGTCGTCGGGCGTCGGCACCGGGTCGACCTTGGCGAACGCATAACCCTCGAGGCCGAGGCGGTTCTGGATCAGCTCCTGCGTGGCTGTGATCTGCTTCTTGGAGAAGGTTTCGCCGGGTTTGACGAGCAGGTAGCGGCGCAGCTCCTCCTCGGGCACGACGAAGGTGCCGGCGAGCTTGACCTCGCCGAGCCGGAACACTTCGCCCTCGTTGACGTTCACCGTGACGAAGATGTCGTCCTTCTCGGGCGCGATCGCGACCTGCGTCGAAGTGATGTCGAAGTTCGCGTAGCCGCGGTCCATGTAGTAGGAACGCAGCTTTTCGAGGTCGCCCTGCAGCGACTCGCGCGAATAGCGGTCGTCCTGCCGGTACCAGGACAGCCAGTTCGGCGTCTTGAGCGCGAACTCGTCGAGGACGTCCTCCTCCTCGAAGCTCTCGTTGCCGACGAGGTTGATCTGGCGGATCTTGGCGCGCTTGCCTTCCTTGATGTCGATCTTGATCTTGACGCGGTTGCCGGGCACTTCCTCGACCTGCGCATCGATGCGCACCGCGTACTTGCCGCGGCTGAAGTACTGGTCGGTCAGGAACTGCTTGACGTCCTCGAGCACCGAGCGGTCGAAGGTCTTGCCGGTCGCGAGCCCGACGTTGCGCAGGCTCTTGTTCAGGTCCTCGGTCTTGATGTCCTTGTTGCCCTTGAGCTCGAAGCTCTCGATCGAAGGCCGCTCGAGCACGGCGACCACCAGCGTGCTGCCGTCGCGGCGCAGCTCGACGTCGCGGAAGAAGCCCGTGTCGTAGAGCGCGCGGATCGCCTCGCGCACGCGCTGCGGCGTCAGGCGGTCGCCGATGTTCACCGGCAGGTAGTTGTACACCGTGCCTTCGGAGACGCGCTGCAGCCCCTCGACCCGGATGTTGCCGACGCGGAACTCGGGCTCCGGCGCGGGCGCAGATGCAAGCAATTGCGCGCTGGCGGGAGGCGTCGCCTGCAGGGCGAGCACGGCGGAAACGAACGCAGCAACGGTACTCAGTCGGCGCACGATCGACACCCGGTGGAGGTCAGGTCAGCCCAGCTGCCGGGCGACGTCGTTGAACAGGGCCACGCCCATCAGCAGCAGCAGCAACGCAATGCCGAGCTGCTGACCGAAAGCCTGGACGCGGTCGGAAAGCGGGCTCCCCTTCGCCCATTCCGCAAGCTGGTAGACGATCTGGCCGCCGTCGAGGATGGGAATCGGCAGCAGATTCAGGAAGCCGAGGCTCAGCGAGATCAGCACGAGGAAACCGAGGAAGGCGGTGAGACCGCCCCGCGCCGAATCGCCGGCGTACTCGGCTATCGAGATCGGGCCCGAGAGGTTCTTCATCGAGACCTGGCCCATGATCATGCGCCAGAACATCCGCGCCTGCAGCAGCGTCATGTCCCAGCAGCGCACCGCGGACTCGCGCAGGGCCTCGAAAGGACCGAAGTCGCGCTGCACGACCATGTCGGCGGGCATCGGTCCGGGCGGCGGCGTTTCGACGCGGATGCGGCCTACGCGGCGCCCATCGACCTCGTCGACATCGGTCATCACGCGCGTGCGCTGCGTCACGCCGTCACGCCGGTATTCGACCAGGATCTCGCGGCCGGGCTGCGCCGAGACGGCCTCGACCAGGGCGGGGAAATCGGCCACGGCAACGCCCTCGATGGCGATCACCTCGTCGCCGGCACGCAGGCCGACGCGCTCGGCCGGACCGCCCTGCACGAGGCGCCCGATCACCGCCGGACGCACGGGCTCCCAGAAGCGGAAGCCGAAACCGCGCGCGAACCCGGCCGGCTCGGTCAGTGCGCGGCGCAGCTCGGGATCGTCGACCGCGAGCTGCAGGCGGCGCTCGGCGCCGTCGCGTCCACGCACCACGAGCTCGGCGCGGCCCGCGCCGCTCATCGCTTCGATCAGTCCGAGCACCACGTCGCCGCGGCCGACCACGACGCGCCCGTCGAAGCCGGTGATCTCGTCGCCGGAACGCAGGCCCGCGCGCTCCATGACCGAGCCGGCGACGACCTCACCGACCACGGCCCTCACCTCCGGCTGCCCGGCGAACCAGAGCATGCCCCAGAGCAGCAGCACGGCGAAGGCGATGTTGAACGCGGGACCGGCGAGCAGCACGAGGATGCGCTGCCAGGGCGCCTTGCGCGTGAACGAGCGGTGCAGCTCGGCCGAAGGCACCGGACCTTCGCGCTCGTCGAGCAGTTTGACGTAGCCACCGAGCGGCAGCGCCGCGAACACGTATTCGACGCGATCCGGATCGCGGCCGATGCGCTTCCACAGCGGCGTGCCGAACCCGACGGAGAAACGCAGCACCTTGAAGCCGAGCCGGCGCGCGACCCAGTAGTGACCGAACTCGTGAATGGTCACGAGCAGGCTCACGGCCACCAGGAACCACAGCAGGTACCAGAACACGTTCAAGCGCCCATCCCCTTGTCGCCGTCCGCGCCGGCCGGCCCTCAGCCGGCCGCCCCGGGGACCACGCCGCTCCTGGTCGGCCCACTCTTGGTCGACCCACTCTTGGTCGACAATATCCCGCCGAGCCGCGCGCAGACCGCCGTCGCGGCCCGCCGGGATTCGGCGTCGGCCGCCAGTACCCAGTCGAGATCGTGGGCCGGGCCGCCCTGCACCGTCGTCATGACACTCTCAATGACCGCCGGGATGCCGGGAAAGTTCAGCCGTCCCTCGAGAAACGCCGCCACGGCCACTTCGTTGGCCGCGTTGACGATCGCCGGCGCGAGACCACCGGCTCGGGCGGCCTGCTGGGCCAGCGCGAGGCAGCGGAAACGCTGCGGGTCCGGCGCCTGGAACTCGAGCCTCCCCGCCTTCACGAGGTCGAGGGATTGTACACCGGACTCGCACCGCGCCGGCCAGGCGAGCGCGTGGGCGATCGGCGTGCGCATGTCGGGCGAGCCGAGCTGGGCCAGCAACGAGCCGTCCACGTATTCGACCATCGAGTGCACGATGCTCTGGCGATGCACCACGACCTCGACGCGGGACTCGGGCAGGCCGAAGAGGATGCAGGCCTCGATGACCTCGAGTCCCTTGTTCATGAGCGTCGCCGAGTCGACGGAGATCTTGCGGCCCATGACCCATTTCGGATGCGCGCAGGCCTCGTCCGGCGTCGCGGCGGCGAGCCGCTCGGCGCTCCAGTCGAGGAACGGGCCGCCGGAGGCCGTCAGCAGCAG
>JADLDF010000497.1 GCA_020846815.1 Gammaproteobacteria bacterium
ATGACGCCGCTGATCAGCAGACGCACCGTGTCGTCGTCGTCGACGACGAGCACGGAGTACCAGGAGGGATCGGTGGTGACGGCGGCGGGAGTCATGATGCGAGATGAGCCTCGAGTTCGGGCTGCAGTCGTGTCCAGGCGTCGGCGAGCAGGCCGCAGCAGCGCGTCGCCTCGCCGCCTTCGCCCTTGCGCACGGCCGTCTCGATCGCCGTGCACAGGTCGCCGAGGCGCTTCGCGCCGATGCTGTAGCTCGCGGACTTCAGCGAATGGGCCACGCCGCCGACCGTGGCGAGGTCGGCCGCGGCGAGCGCGGCGTCGATCGCGGCGAGCTGCTGCGGCGCCTGGTCGCAGTAGGTGCGCAGCAGCTGCGGCAGCAGCGCGCCCTTGCGCAGCCCGCGCAGCATCGCGATCTGTTCCGGGTCGAGCTCCGGCGCTCCTGCGGCGGGGTGGGCGAGGGCGGTCGGGGAAGCGCTCATGCCGGAATCTCCTGCGGGCTGGGGTCGGCGGCCGCGACCTGTCGCGGGCACCACCGGTCGATCGCTGCGGCGAGCTCGCGCAGCTGGAAGGGCTTGCTGAGGAAGTCGTCCATGCCGGCCTCGAGGCACTGCTCGCGGTCGCCGACCATCGCATTGGCGGTCAGCGCGACGATGGGCACGTGGTAGCCGTTGCCGGCGCGCTCGTGGGCGCGCGTGCGGCGCGTCGCCTCGAGACCGTCCATCTCGGGCATCTGGCAGTCCATGAGCACGAGGGCGAAGTCGTGCCGCGCGCTCAGCAGCTCGACCGCGCGGCGGCCGTCGTCGGCCACGGTCGCGCGCGCACCCAGCAGCTCCAGCATGCCGAGCGCCACTTCCTGGTTGATCGGGTTGTCCTCGACCAGCAGCACGTGCAGGTCGGCGTCCGGCCCGCCTGCGGCGCGCGGCCGCAGCATCGGCAGGAGCGCGGTCGCGGCGGTGCCGGCGACGGCCGGCTCCGGATCGCGCTGCAGCTTCAGCGTGAACCAGAACGTGGCGCCGTGGCCGAGCTCGCTGTGCACGCCGCATTCGCCGCCCATGAGCTCGCAGAGGCGGCGCACGATCGCGAGGCCGAGGCCCGTGCCGCCGAACTTGCGCGTGATGGAGCTGTCGGACTGCGTGAACGACTGGAACAGGCGCGGCAGGGCATCGGCCGGGATGCCGACGCCGCTGTCCTCGACCTCGAAGCGCAGACGCAGCGTCGTGCCTTGCTGCTGCGCGAGGCGCGCGCGCAGCGTCACGTGGCCCTCGGCCGTGAACTTGATCGCGTTGCCGACAAGGTTGGTCACGATCTGGGCGAAGCGCGTCGGATCGCCGACGACGGCGGTCGGCAGGTCGTGCGGCCAGTCCATGCGCAGCGCCAGGCCCTTCTTCGCCTCGACCTGCGGCAGCAGCACCGAGAGCGCGTTGTCCGCGGCCTTGCGCAGGTCGAACGGCAGCGACTCGGTCTCGAGCTGGCCGGCCTCGATCTTGGAGAAATCGAGGATGTCGTTGAGGATCTGCAGCAGAGACAGCGCCGAGCGGCGTATGACCTCGACCGAGCGGCGCTGCGCGGGCACGAGGTTGCCGTTCAGCAGCAGCTCGGTCATGCCGACGACGCCGTTCATGGGCGTGCGCAGCTCGTGGCTCATGGTCGCGAGGAACGCGGACTTCGCCCGGCTCGCGGCCTGCGCGGCCTCGTTCGAGGCCTGCAGCTCGCGGTTGCTGCGCTCCAGCGCGCGCATCGCCTCGGTCAGCGCGGCGGTGCGCTGCTGCACGGTGCTCTCGAGCGAGATAGCGGTCTGGAACAGCGAGAACGAGTTGCCCTGCATGTCCATATCGCGCTCGATACGGTCCATGAGGCTCTCGTTGACCGCCGTGAGCGAGGCGTTGTCGTCTTCCAGCTCGGCACAGCGCGCCCGCAGCCGATCGAGCTCGGCGGCCGGGTCGCCCGCGTCTGGGGGAGACGTGCTCATGGTTCCGTGGCTGACCGGTGCGGATCAGGCGCCGCCGATCGCGATGCCAGTGAAGGTCTGGTTGACGTGCATCGAGTTGAACTGCTCCCCGTAGGTCGCGAAGCCTATGACGTTGTTGTCGGCGAAGATCTGTCCGATGCGATCCTTGATGCCCTCGCGCTCGGTCTCGAGCCGCCGCAGGATGCAGTCGTAGCCGAGCACGAGCTGCGGCTGGCCGATCTCCGTCCGCACGTCGTCGAAGGCCTTCTGCAGGTTCGCGACCATGTCTACGCCGCGCGCGATGGTCAGCACGATGCCCTCGTCGATCGCACAGAAGAACGTCAGGCTCTCGTCCGGATTGACGCGCGCGATCGAGCGCACGTAGTACTGCCCGCCGACGCGCACGACGACGGGGTGGGTCGCGAAGATCATCGGCGTGAGTTCGGTCAGCGGCAGGCCGACGAGCCGCGCGAATTCGCGCGCCGCCGGGCGGCCGTTGATCTGGTGCACGACGCGGTTCGCCGCGTCGGCCTTGGTCACGACCATGCGCTTGTCGGAATGGACGAAGTGCTGGGTGCGGAAGGTGACGAACGGCAGGCCGGTGCGCACCAGGTTCAGCAGCGCCACCTGCTGGTGGAAGCGGCCGCCGTGGTAGACGTGGGTGGCGCCGAAGCGCGTGTCGTCGGCGGCCGAGCCGCCGATCAGGTCGATGCCGCCGAGCTGCTGGTGGATGCAGCTCACCACCAGTTCCTCCTGCATCGCGAGGCCGTCGATCAGCAGGAATGCGAAGGTGTCGGTGGCGCTCGCTGGCAGGCCGTCGCGAGTGCCGAGGTCGGCGAGCAGCCACGTGACGGCGGCCGTGGTCGCGTCGGCGTCGAAGGGACGCAGCGGCAGCAGCGCCGTGGCGACGTCGAGGCCGGGCGCCGCCATGCTGAAGCCGGTCAGCGAGCCGGTCAGATAACCCTGCGGAGTGATCTCGCCGGCCGTGGTGCAGCCGACTAGATTGACGTCGCCGAAGCGGCGGTGGAGCGCGGCAGCGAGGGCCGGCAGGTCGAAGTCCGCGGCACAGTAGAAGACCGCGAGCCCGATGTCCGGCTGCCAGATCGCCTCGTGGAGCTGCTGCGCAGCCAGCTCGGGGTCGCGATGCTGGGACGTGCCCTTGCGGATCGACAGCTTGGACATAATTCCGGCTCCTCGTTCGGCTGCGGCACACGCGGCCATGGGCCCCTGCGCCACGATGACGGGGGCTCAAACGGGTATCGGATTGCGACAGCGGGGCTGTAGTGGTCCGCCCGCGGCTGCGGCCGGAATCGGTGGTGCGTCACATGCCGGGCACGAGTTTGCCGCTGCC
>JADLDF010000498.1 GCA_020846815.1 Gammaproteobacteria bacterium
CGAGCGCACCGTGATCCAGTGGGACAAGGACGATCTCGACGACCTGAAGCTGCTGAAGGTCGACCTGCTCGGCCTCGGCATGCTGACGGCGATCCGCCGCGCGCTCGATCTGGTCTCGGGCTGGCGCTCGCGGCGCGAGGGACACCCCGTGCGCTTCGCCCTGGCCGACATTCCGCGCGAGGACAAGGCAGTCTACGAAATGATTTCGCGCGCCGACACGATCGGCGTGTTCCAGATCGAGTCGCGCGCACAGATGACCATGCTGCCGCGGCTGCGACCGAAAGAATTCTATGACCTCGTGATCGAGGTCGCGATCGTCCGCCCCGGCCCGATCCAGGGCGACATGGTCCATCCCTATCTGCGCCGCCGCGAAAAAAAGGAGAAGGTCAGCTATCCGAGCGCCGAGGTCGAAGGCGTGCTGAAGCGCACGCTCGGCGTGCCGATCTTCCAGGAACAGGTCATGCAGCTCGCGGTCGTCGCGGCCGGCTTCACGCCGGGCGAGGCCGATCGCCTGCGCCGCGCGATGGCTGCCTGGAAGCGCCGCGGCGGCCTCGGTCCGTTCGAGCAGCGCCTGATCGAGGGCATGCGCGCGCGCAACTACGACGAGCAGTTCGCGCGCCAGATTTTCAAGCAGATCTGCGGCTTCGGCGAATACGGCTTCCCCGAGTCGCATGCGGCCAGCTTCGCGCTGCTGGTCTACGACTCGGCCTGGCTCAAGTGCCACGAGCCCGCAGCCTTCACCTGCGCGCTGCTCAACAGCCAGCCGATGGGGTTCTATTCGCCCTCGCAGCTCGTGAACGACGCGCGCCGGCACGGCGTGGCCGTGCTGCCCGTCGACGTGATGCGCAGCGGCGTCGACAGCTCGCTGGAAGCCGTCGCGACGGCCGACGACCCGGCGAGCGACCACGATTCGACGGCCGAGCGGGATGCGATGGCTGATAGGGATACGACGGTCGGACGGAATCCGGCCGCTGTGCAGCGCAGGAGGCCGGAGCGGCCGCGAGTTGCACCGGCGCTGCGCCTCGGCCTGCGGCTGCTGCGCGCCCTGTCCGCCGCAGGCGCCGCGCGCATCGTTGCCGCGCGCAGCGCGGCACCGTTCACCGACGTCCAGGACCTGGCGCGCCGCGCGGCGCTCGAGCGCGCCGATCTCGAGGCGCTGGCCGCGGCGGGCGCGCTCGCCGCGCTGTCGGGCAACCGCCACCTGGCGTTCTGGGACGTCGCGGCCGCCGAACGCGAGCTGCCGCTCGCGCCACGCGGCGACCTCGACGACGCCGCGCCCTTGCTGCCGCGTCCCAGCGAGGGCCAGGACATCGTCGCCGACTATCGCGCCATCGGCCTGACGCTCGGACGCCACCCGGTGGCGCTGCTGCGCGGGCGGCTCGCGGCCGATGGTGTGGTGGCGACCGTGGAGCTCGAGTCACGGCCGCCGGGTGCGCGGGTGCGGGTCGCCGGCATCGTGATCACGCGCCAGCGCCCGGCGAGTGCCAGCGGCGTCACCTTCGTGACGCTCGAGGACGAGACCGGGCACGCCAATCTCGTCGTCTGGGAGAGTCTCGGCGACGCGCAGCGTCGCGAGCTGCTGGAGTCGCGCCTGATGGAAGTGCACGGCAGGGTGCAGCGCGAGGGGCCGGTGATCCACGTCGTGGCCGAGCGGCTGGTCGATCGCTCCGCTTGGCTCGGCGTGCTGCTGGTGAGCTCGCGCGATTTCCACTGAAGCCCGCGCCGCGTCCGCCGATCGCACCGGGTCGCCGGTCGCCGGGCAGTGGTCGCAGGTCGCCGGGCGGAGGCGGGCCCTCAGCTTCGCGCCTTGCGCTTCGGCTGCCCGCCGTCCAGACCGATGTCGTAATCGTCGAAGTCGCTGGTGAGTTCGGCGGTGCGCTTGTCCTCGCGCAGCCGCTCGAGACGGCGCCAGGCCGGGTCGCCTTGCGGCTTGCCGCCGCGACGGCGCGCCTGGTCGAGATCGCGGATCACGCGATCCACGTCGACGTCGTCACCAGCCTCGAGGATCTCGTCGGCCTCTTCGTCGTCGAATTCGTCGGCTTCCGGTTTTTCGTTCATGGCACGAAGTACAGCGGGTCCGTTGGGCGAAATCTATTTCGCGCCGATCCGGCTTGCAACGGGGCGACATAAGACGTGGCGCACAGTTCATGCAATTGCACCGCCACCCTGCGACTGCCGTGCCGCGGGCGGGCGCCGTCCGACAGCGCATCGGGTCGTCGCACCCCTGCCCGTGGAGGCGCCCGAGGGTGTCGCAGCGACCGACCGCAATGCGAACGTCGGAGAACGGCAAGGTGGATGCTGCAACGCGGCGTGAGACGGTCCTGGGCGCCGCGATCCATGGCCACGAGCTGACGGGCAGTGCATCCGCCGCATGCTGCGCTGCGGCAGCCGACCGTGGGATGCGCGCGCGGCGCGTACTCAGCGGATCAGCGTATTCATCTCGAAGATGGGCAGCAGCATCGCGAACACGATGGCCATGACGAAGAGGCCCATGAGCACGATCAGCATTGGCCCCAGCAGGCCGACCAGCGCCGCGAGGATGCCGTCGAGCTCGCGTTCCTGGCTGATCGCCGCACGTTCCAGCATGTCTTCGAGCTCGCCGCTCGATTCGCCGCTCGAGATCAGATGGATGGTCATCGGCGGGAACAGACGGCTCTGGCCGAGCGCACGCCCGATCGGCGCGCCCTCGCGCACGCGCTGCGCCGCGGCCTCGACGGCCTCGCGCATCGGCAGGTTGCTGACGACCTGTCCGGCGATGCGCAGCGCCTCGAGCACCGGCACGGCGCTGCCGGTGAGGATGCTGAAGGTGCGGGTGAAACGCGCGGTGTTGAAGCCACGCACCAGCCGGCCGACCAGCGGCAGCGTCAAGAGCAGCCGGTGGAAGCGGCGCCGCGCCTCGGGGTCGCGCAGCCAGCGCGCGAAGCCGATGCCGCCGAACACCAGCGCAGCCAGGATCCAGAGCCCGTAGTCGCGCAGGAAGTCGCTGAACGCGATCAGCACGCGGGTCATCAGCGGCAGCTTGCCCTTGCCGGACTCGAACACCTCGACGACTTTCGGCACCACGTAGACCAGCAGGCCCGAGACGATACCGAGGCACATGATCGTCAGCACGATGGGATAGAGCAGGGCGCCGAGGATCTTCTGGCGCAGCTCGTCGCGGCTCTCGGTGTAGTCGGCGAGGCGCTCGAGCACCGCGTCGAGATGGCCCGCCTGTTCGCCGGCTGCCACGGTCGCACGGTAGATCTCGGGGAACACCCGCGGGAAATCCGCGAGGCCGTCGGCGAGGGTGTGGCCTTCCATGACCTTCGAGCGCACGCCGAGCAGCACGCTCTGCACGCGCGCCTTCTCGCTCTGCTGCGAGACCGCGAGCAGCGCCTCCTCGAGCGGCAGACTGGCCTTGGACAGCGTCGCGAGTTGCCGGGTCAGCAGAGCGACGTCGTTGCCGGAAATGCGGCGGGCGAAGCTGAACGAGGCGCGCTGACGGCCCGCCTCGCGCTCGGCCACGGCCTCGACCGTGACCGGCAGCAGCTGCCGCTCGCGCAGCTGCTGGCGCACCTGCCGCGGAGTGTCGCCCTCGAGCACACCCTTCTGCTCGCGCCCTGTGGCGTCGAGGGCGGTGTATTCGAAGGCGCCCAACTCAGTCCTCGCGGGTCACGCGCAGCACTTCTTCGATGGTCGTCTCGCCGCGCAGCACCTTGGCCCGGCCGTCCTCGCGGATCGACGGGGTCATGGTGCGGGCATGGCGCTCGAGATCGAGCTCGGAGACGCCGTCGTGGATCATGGTGCGCATCGCGTCGTCGATCAGCACGAGCTCGTAGATGCCGGTGCGGCCACGGTAGCCGCCGGCGCCGTCACGGCCCGGGCGGTAGAGCACCGGCGACGGATCCTGCGGCCCGAGGTTCAGCAGCCGGCGCTCGTAGTCGCCGGCCTGATAGGCCTCGCGCGTCTCCGGGTTCAGCACGCGCACCAGGCGCTGCGCGACCACGCCGATGAGACTCGAGGACAGCAGGAAGGGCTCGATGCCCATGTCGCGCAGGCGCGTGACCGCGCCCACGGCGGTGTTGGTATGCAGGGTCGAGAGCACCAAGTGACCGGTCAGCGAGGCCTGCACGGCGATCTGCGCGGTCTCGAGGTCGCGGATCTCGCCGACCATGACGACGTCGGGGTCCTGGCGCAGGATCGCGCGCAGGCCGCGGGCGAAGGTCATCTCGACCTTGGTGTTGACCTGGGTCTGGCCGATGCCGTCGATGTAGTACTCGATCGGATCCTCGACCGTCATGATGTTGCGGGTGTTGTCGTTCAGCCGCTCCAGCGCCGAATAGAGCGTCGTCGTCTTGCCCGAGCCGGTCGGGCCGGTGACCAGCAGGATGCCGTGCGGCTTGTGGATCAGCTCGTCGACCAGCGCGCAGATCTTCGGGTCCATGCCGAGCTGGCCGAGGTCGAGGCGTCCGGCCTGCTTGTCGAGGATGCGCAGCACGACGCGCTCGCCGTGGCCCGAGGGGATCGTCGAGACGCGCACGTCGACGGCGCGCCCGGCGATGCGCAGGCTGATGCGGCCGTCCTGCGGCAGGCGCTTTTCGGCGATGTCGAGCCTCGACATGACCTTGATGCGCGAGACCACGAGCGGCGCGACCGCGCGCTTGCTCTGCAGCACCTCGCGCAGCACGCCGTCGACGCGAAAGCGCACGACCAGGCGGTTCTCGAACGGCTCGACGTGGATGTCCGAGGCGTTCTCCTTCACGGCCTGGGTCAGCACCGCGTTGATCAGGCGGATGATCGGCGCGTCGTCGGTGCTCTCGAGCAGGTCGGCCTGCTCGGGCAGGTCCTGGGCGAGGAAGGCGAGATCGGTGGTCTCCTCGAGGCCGCCGGCGGCGCTGATCGCATCGGAGCCGGCCTCGTAGGCCTGGCGCAGGAGCTGATCGAAGGTCGCATCCTCGACGCGCTCGAGAGTGAGCGGCATGCGCATGAAGCGGCGCAGCTCGGCGATCGAGGTCGCAGCGACGTTGTGCCGCAAGGCGCACTCGGCGACGCCGCCGGCGACGCGCCGCACCAGCACGCCGTGGCGCTTGGCGAACGCG
>JADLDF010000499.1 GCA_020846815.1 Gammaproteobacteria bacterium
CGATCAGCGACGGCAGCGACAGCGCATAGCCGGTCAGCAGCAGCATGCCGAAGGCGCCGCCGCCGCACAGCGGCACCGCGGCGAGGATGGTCAGCGGCTGCGTCGGGCTGTTGAACAGCAGCAGCAGTACGAGGTAGACACAGCTGACCCCGGTCAGCATCGCCAGCGCGAAGCCGAGGAACAGCTCGCGGAACGCTTCGGAGTCGCCGGCAGGTTTGATCTCGATGCCGGGCGGCAGGCGGCTCATGATCTCGAGCTTGCGCACCGCCGTCATGACGTCGCCGAGCGGCCTGCCGTTGAGCTCGGCGCTGACGGTGACGTTGCGCTCGCGGTCCAGCCGGTCGATGCGCGCCGGCCCGCTGCCCTCGCTGATCTGCGCGACTGCGGACAAGGGCACCGGCCCCTGGGCGCCGGGCACGCGCAGCAGGCTCAGCACCGCCGCGTCGTTCAGCGAGGCATCGGCGAGCTGCACGCGGATCGGCACCTGGCGCTCCGCGAGATTCAGCCTCGCGAGCCGCTGACGGAAGTCGCCGCTGGTAGCGATCCGCGCCGCTTCAGCGATGTCCACGGTGGAGACGCCGAGGTCGGCGGCCTTGGCCGGATCGGGTCGGATCAGGATCTCGGGCCGCAGCAGCGCAGCCGAGGTCGTGACGCTGCCGAGGCCCGGCAAGGCCCGCATCGACGCAGCGAGCTCGCGCGACACGGTGCCGAGCAGCTCGGAATCGCGGCCCGAGACCACGAGCTCCAGACGGTCGCCGGGGCCGCCGGCCTGGAAGCTGACGCGCACCCCCGGCATGTCGCGCAGCCGGTTGCGGATCTCGTCCTCGATCTGCGGCGTGCTGCGCTCGCGGTCGGCGCGGAACTGCAACGACAGCGAAGCCTTGCGCAGCTCCGGGAAAGACACCCCACCGCCGCCGGCGTGGCCGCCGGCGGCGCCCCCACCGACGGTCGTGAACACGCGCTCGATCTCCGCGACCGTGCGCAGCCGCTGGCGCGCCTCGCGCGCCACCGCGAGCGTGTCGTCGAGCCGTGCGCCGGGCGGCAGCTCGAGCTGCAGCTGCGCGCGCGACGGATCCGAGGGCGGCAGGAAGGTCGCCGGGATCAGCGGCACCAGCGCCAGCGACGCGACGAAGGTCAGCATCGCGAGCCCGAGTGCGCGGCGCCGATGCGTCAGCGCGAACTCGACCCAGCCGAGATAGCGGCGCATCAGCGGCGAATCGCCCGCCGAGCGCGGCTCGCCCTTCATGAAGTAGGCCGCGAGCATCGGCGTCAGCAGCCGCGCCACCAGCAGCGAGAACAGCACCGCCGCCGCGGCGGTCCAGCCGAACTCGCGGAAGAACTTGCCGGTGACGCCCGGCATGAACGCGACCGGCACGAACACCGCCGCGAGCGTCGCCGAGGTCGCGATCACCGCGATGCCGATCTCGTCGGCGGCGTCGATGGCCGCCTGCATCGGCGGCTTGCCCATGGCGCGGTGGCGCGCGACGTTCTCGACCTCGACGATCGCATCGTCGACCAGCACGCCGACGACCACGGCGAGCGCGAGCAGCGACAGCAGGTTCAGCGAGAAGCCGAGCAGATGCATGAGGCCGAAGGTCGGCAGCACCGACAGCGGCAGCGCCAGCGCCGAGATCCAGGTGGCGCGCCAGTCGCGCAGGAACAGCCAGACCACGGCCACGGCCAGCAGCGCGCCTTCGAGCAGCATCTGCATCGAGGACTGGTAGGAACTGTTCGCGTCCTCGACCGTCGAGGACACCTCGATGAACCTTACGTGCGGGTGCTGCACGCCGAGCTCGGCGACGCGGTCGCGCACAGCATGACCGACCGCGACTTCGCTGGAACCCCGGGTGCGCTGCACGCTGACGCCGATCACGGTGCGATCGTCGAGCAGCGCGGCCGACTTCGGCTCGGCGCCGCCGTCGGTGACCCGCGCCAGCGCCGAGAGGCGCACCGTCCGGCCATCCGCCAGATAGATCGGGTAGTTCTCGAGCTCAGCCGCGGTGCGCACGGTCGAGACCGTGCGCACCGACTGCTCGGCACCGCCGGCGGTCGTGCGTCCACCCGGGCGCTCGAGCTGCAGCCGCGCGAGCTGCTGCGACACCGCACCCGCGGTGACGCCGAAGGACTGCAGCGCTTCGGGACGCAGCGCCACCAGCACCTCGCGCTCGACGCCTCCGGTCCGCGACACCTGGCCCACGCCCGAGATGCCGAACAGGGACTTGGTGACGACGTCGTCGACGAACCACGAGAGCTCGTCGGGTGCTAGCCGATCGGACTCGACCGAATAGGCAATCAGCGTGCCCCCCATGATGGTGAGGCGCTGGATCAGCGGCTCCTCGATGTCCTGCGGCAGGTCCGCGCGCACCTGTCCCACCGCGTCGCGGACCTCGTCCAGCGCCTCGTCGAGGCTGCGCCCGAGCTCGAACTCGATGCGCGTGACCGAGGAGCCCTCGCTGACGGCCGAGACGATCTTGTCGATGCCGGCGAGCCCCGCGACCGCGTCCTCGACGCGCCGCGTGACGTCGGTCTCGAGCTGCGACGGCGTGGCGCCGGGCAGGTTCACCGTGATCTGGACCGTCGGCAGGCTGATGTCGGGCAACGATGAAATCGGCAGCTGGCGGAAGCCCACGAGGCCGGCGATGCAGAGGATCGCGAAGATCAGGCCGGCGGCCAGCGGATGGCGGATACCCCAGAGCGACAGGTTCATTTCAGCCTCCCTGGACGACCTTGACGAGATCGCCGTCGCCGAGGAAGCCGGCGCCGCGCACCACGACCTGCTCCGTGCCGGCGAGGCCCGAGCGGATCTCGATGACGTCGCCCTGCGCCGGGCCCACCTCGATGCGGCGCTGGGCCACCTTCGAGTCCTTGCCGAGCACGAACACGTATGGGAAGCCGTCGCGGAACACGATCGACTGGCGCGGCAGCACGGTCGCTTCGGCATCGCCGGTGCGCACGCGCCCTTCCGCGAACATGCCGGCGCGCAGCGCACCGGGCTGCGGCAGGTCGGCGTAGACCAGCGCGGTGCGGGTCTTGCGGTCGAGCCCCGGCGAGACCGCGCGGATCCGCCCCTCGACGACTTCGCCGCCCGGCCCCATGACCCGCACGGTCGCGCCCGGCGCGATCCGCACCAGGTCGCCTTCGGCGACCTCGGCGCGCCATTCGAGGCGGCCGCGGCGGATCAGGCGCAGCATCTCGGTGCCGACCTGCGCGATCTGCCCCGGCTGGAC
>JADLDF010000500.1 GCA_020846815.1 Gammaproteobacteria bacterium
GCCGATGAACACGAGTACCGGTGAGATCCCGGGCGGCGGCCTGGCCGCGGCAGTGCGCCGGCGCCTGCCGCCGCCGCCTTTGTTCCTGGTGCAGCCGCTGCTCGAGCGCATCGTCCGGCGCGTTGCCAGGCGCTACCCGGAACTGCTGGAGCGGCTCGGACCACACCAGCGCTCGCGCTTCGTGATCGACCCCACCAACATGCCGTTCCTGCTCTATCTGGTGCCCGACCCGCGCCGGCTCGTGCTTCGCGCCTGCCAGCGCGGCGACGAGCCGGCGAGCGATGCGCGGATCGCGGCAAGGTTTCTCGATCTGCTGAAACTGGTCGACGGCCGCGAGGACGGCGATGCGATGTTCTTCTCGCGCGAGCTCGACATTTCCGGCAACACCGAGGCGGTGGTCAGCCTGCGCAACGCCATCGACAATGTCGACGGCTCGATCATCGACTTCGCAGCCGACCTGTTCGGCCCGCCTGGCCGCGCCATGCTCGGCCTGCTGCGCCGCATCGGCGAGCTGCCCCCAGCAAGCGAGCGTCTTCCGACATGATCAGGCCCGATCTCGTCTGCCCCGCGGGAACCCCCGCGGCACTCCGCGATGCCGTCGATGCCGGCGCCGATGCCGTCTATTGCGGCCTGCAGAACGCCACCAACGCGCGCAATTTCCCCGGCCTCAACTTCACCTTCGAGGAGCTGCGCAGCGCCATCGCCTATGCGCATGCGAAGGGGGCCAAGGTGCTGCTGGCGACCAACACCTTCCCGCCCGCCGGCAGGTTCGATCTGTGGAAGGAGGCGGTCGATGCCGGCGTCGCCTTCGGCGCCGATGCGCTGATCGTCGCCGACATCGGGGTGTGCGACTACGCGGCCCGCACCCATCCCGGCCAGCGCCTGCATCTGTCGGTGCAGGCGGCCGCCTCCAGCCCGGAGGCGATCCGCTTCTACTGCAGCGAATTCGGCATCCGCCGGGTGGTGCTGCCGCGCATCCTCACCGTTCCCGAGATCCGCGCGATCGCGCGCGAGATCCCCTGCGAGATCGAGACCTTCATCTTCGGCAACCACGGCCTGATGGTCGAGGGCCGCTGCAGCCTCACCAACTACGCGACCGGGCTGTCGACCAACATGGACGGCGTCTGCTCGCCGGCGTCGCAGGTGACCTATTCGCGCGAGGCGGCGGGGCGGATGTCGAGCCGGCTCGGCGAGTACGTCATCGATTCCTTCGCCGCCGGCGACAAGCCCGGCTACCCGACGATCTGCAAGGGCCGCTACACCACCGCCTGCCGCGACCAGCCCTATTACGCCTTCGAGGAGCCGGTCAGCCTCAATCTCGGCGGGCTGCTCGCCGACCTGATGCGGGCCGGCGTGCACGCCTTCAAGATCGAGGGGCGCCAGCGCTCGCGCGCCTATGTGCAGGCCGTTGTCTCGGCCTTCCGCCAGTCGGTCGATGCCCTGCTCGCCGGGCGCGAGCCGCGGCTGGCCGACCTGGTGGCGCTGACCGAGGGCCAGAAACAGACCGAGGGCGCATTCCGGACCAAGCGGTGGCGCTAGCGACATGACCGAGACGATGCCGGCCGGACCTGGCCTGACGCTGACCCTCGCGCCGATCCCGTTCCACTGGGAGGCAGCGCGCAAGCGCGATTTCTATGCCCGCATCGCCGAGGAGGCGCCGGTCGATACGGTTTGCATCGGCGAGACCATCTGCTCGAAGCGGGCGCCCTTCTTCGAGCCCTTCTACGAGGAGGCGGCCGAACGGCTGAGGCGCGGCGGCAAGCAGGTCGTGTTCTCCTCGCTCGGCGAGGTGATGCTGAAGCGCGAGCGCGACATGACCGCCGATCTTGCCGCGCTCGCCGGGGACGGCATCGAGATCGAGATCAACGACGCCTCCGCGCTGCTCGCGGTCAAGGGCAGGCCGCACCGCATCGGCGCGCTGATGAACGTCTACAACGAGGCGACGCTCGGCTATCTCGCCGGCCGCGGCGCGACCCATTTCGCGCTGCTGCCGGAACTGCCGCGCGAGCGGGTGGCGCTGCTCGCCGCGCATGCGCGCGGACTGGGCGTCGGCATCGAGGTGCAGGCGTTCGGCCGCGCCTCGCTCGCGCTTTCGGCGCGCTGCTATCACGCGCGCGCGCATCACCGGGTCAAGGACAACTGCCAGTTCGTCTGCGAGGAGGATGCCGACGGCATGGAGCTGCGCACGCTGGAAGGTGTGCCGTTCCTTGCCGTCAACGGCATCCAGACCCTTTCCTACGGCTATGTCTGCCTGCTCGGCGAGCTGGCCGAGATCGCGCGGGCGGGCGTGAGCGGGCTCCGGCTGGTGCCGCATTCGCTCGACATGGTGGCGGTCGCTGCGATCTTCCGCGAGGCGCTCGATGGTCGCATCGAGGCGACGGAAGGCGAGGCACGGCTGAAGGCGCTCGGGCTCGCGGCACCGCTGGTCAACGGCTTCTGGCACGGCAAGGCAGGCAGCCAGCGCATCACCCCGGCCGGAGCGCGGGTCGCCTGACCGCGCAGCATCGCGCCAGCTGCTGCCCGGGCCGGCGATGATGACGGGGTTGCCGCCGGCGCGCCGGTGGGCTGGACTGCATGGGCCGGGCCGGACCGTTCCGGCCGAACACAACGAGGCAGGGAGACCAACGATGCGTGTGGGAATCTTAGCGGCACTGGCCGCCATCACCGCGATGCCGGCGTTCGCCGACCCGCAGCCCCCCGGCCCGACGCTGGGCGCGATCCGGGCCAGGGGCGTGCTGGATTGCGGTGCCCATCCCGCCGCGCCCGGCTTCGGGCTGATGGACAGCCGCGGCGTCTATCGCGGCCTCGATGCCGACACCTGCCGCGCGATCGCCGCCGCGATCTTCGAGGGCGATGCGAGCAAGGTCCGCTGGACGGTGCTGAACAGCGCCGCCCGCATCCCCGCCCTGCAGTCGGGCCAGGTCGATCTGCTGAGCCGCACCTTCACCTGGACGATGGGGCGCGACAC
>JADLDF010000501.1 GCA_020846815.1 Gammaproteobacteria bacterium
CTGAGCTGGTTGAGGAACGGATCCTGGAGCGACTGACCCTTGGCCATCGAATTCCCCTTGTTCTTTGCGTCTTGGTTTTCTTCGTGCGGTCGCTATTGCCTTCCGTGGCCGGCGACTTCAGCAAGCGAGACTCCACCTGGAGTCTTGACAAGCGAGATCCTATCACGTCAGCCCGGTTGCGGGCCACGTTGACGTAACGTGGCGACGACGGCCGCGACCCAGCTTTCCAGCGCGCCCGGGCACAGCGGATCGATGCACTGCCAGTCCGCATCGGCACGGATCCAGGTGAGCTGGCGGCGCGCGAGCTGGCGCGTCGCAGCCTTGGCCCGCTCGATCGCCGTGGCGCGATCGGCCTGGCCGGCGACGCATTCCCAGAGCTGTCTGTAACCCACCGCACGCAGCGAAGGCGTCGCTGCCGACAGGTCGCCGCGTGCGTACAGCGCCTGCACCTCCTCGAGGAAACCGCCGACCATCATCGCGTCGAAGCGCTCGCCGATGCGCCGTGCGAGCGCCGCGCGGTCGGCCGGCACCAGCGCCCAGCGCTGCAGCGCGAGACCATGCAGTGGGGCCGTGCCTCGCTGCCACTCCGAGATCGGCCGGCCGCTCGCCTCCAGCACCTCCAGGGCGCGCTGGATGCGCTGCGCATCGTGCGGATGGATGCGACGCGCCGACTGCGGATCGAGCTGCGCCAGTTCCTCGTGCAGCGCCGGCCAGCCCAGCCGCGCCGCGCGCGCATCGATTTCGCGGCGCAGCCGCGGCTCGGCCGGCGGCAGTGCCGCGAGGCCCCGCACCAGCGCGCGGAAGTAGAGCATCGTGCCGCCGACCAGCAGGGGCAGGCGCCCGCGACCGCGGATCGCCGCGATCGCACGCAGGGCGTCGGCGACGAACTCGCCGGCGCTGTAGCTCTGCACCGGATCGCGGATGTCGATCAGATGGTGTGGCACACGCTCGCGCAGCGCTGGCGGCGGTTTGGCCGAGCCGACGTCGAAGCCGCGATAGACCTGGGCGGAGTCGACGCTGACGATCTCGAGCGGCACGTGCCCGGCGAGCGCCAGCGCCCAGTCGCTCTTGCCGCTGGCCGTCGGACCTGCGAGCAGCACCGCATCCGGCGGCGCCTGCGGCGCGCTCATCGGCCGCGCAGGAACAGCTGATCGAGCTGCGCCAGCGACAGCACCGTCCAGGTCGGCCGGCCGTGATTGCATTGTCCGGCACGCTCGGTCTGCTCCATCTGCCGCAGCAGCGCGTTCATCTCCGGCAGGCCGAGACGCCGGCCCGCATGGATCGCGCTGCGGCACGCGAGGCTGCCGAGCAGGCGATGCGCCGTCGCTTCGAGGTGGTGCACGCCCTCCTCGGCCAGCACGTCGCGCACGACGTCGCGCACGATCGCGCCGACGTCGGCCTGGCCGAGCATCGCCGGCACGCGCCGCACCGCGATGCGTCCCGGAGCGAGCGTATCGAGCTCGAAGCCGGCCGCGGCGAAATCGCCGAACACGGGCTCCAGGGCCTCGGCCTCGTGCGGCCGCAGCTCGACGACCAGCGGTTCGAGCAGCGCCTGCGATGCAGGCTCGGCGCCGAACTCCAGCTTGAGCTTTTCGTACAGCACGCGCTCGTGCGCGGCATGCGCATCGACGAGCACCAGGCCCTGGGCGTTCTGCGCCAGCACGTAGATGCCGTGAAGCTGCGCGATCGCGGTACCGAGGCCCTCGGCCGGCAACGGCGCGGGCGCGGTGTCCGCGAAGCGCGGTGCCGCTTCGGCGACGGCCCAGGCCGTGGCCGCCAGGGCGTCCTCGCCGGCGGCAGCGAACAGCGCGCCGCTGCCCTGCGCGAACGCGAGCCTGGTCGCCGGCCAGGACCGTGCGGCACCGCCGGCGCCGGCCGCCGAGCCGGTGCCGGTTCCGATTTCGGTGCCGGTGCCATCGACGTTGCGGTTGCCGGGCGCGGACGGCGGCGCCGCGGCGCCGGCCGCGAGCTCGGCGGCGACCGCGCCGGCAGGCAGCTGCGCGCCGGCCGGCACGCCGAGCGCACGCGAAATCGCGCGCATGACGAAGTCGTGCACCTGGCGGCCGTCGCGGAAGCGCAGTTCGAGCTTCTGCGGATGGGCGTTGACGTCGACGAGTTGCGGATCGAGATCGAGATGCAGCAGGTAGGCCGGCTGGCGACCGTGATACAGCACGTCGCGATAGCCGAGCCGCGCGGCGTTCGCGAGCAGGCGGTCGCGGACCGTGCGGCCGTTGACGTAGAAATACTGCTGATCGCTCTGCGCCCGTGCCGCCTGCGGCTGGCCGATCCAGCCGGACAAGCGCACAGGTCCCGCCTGGTGCGCGAGCTCGAGGCAGGAAGCCGCGAATTCCCGCCCCATGATCACGCCGATGCGCGCACGCTGCGCAGCCGGAGTGTCGGCGACCGGCACGTCGAGCAGCACGCGGCTGCCGCTGCGCAGGCGGAACGCGACGTCGAAACGCGCCAGCGCACAGCGCTCGACCAGCCGCACCACGTGCGAGAGCTCGGTGCTCTCGCTGCGCAGGAACTTGCGCCGCGCGGGGACGTTGAAAAAGACGTCGCGGACCTCGACCAGCGTTCCGGCCGGCAGCGCCGCGGGCAGCACCTCGGAGACCGCAGCGCCCTCGACGACGATCTCGGCGCCTTGCGGCGCCTCGCGCCGGCGCGAAGCGATCCGCAGGCGCGCGATCGAGCCGATCGACGGCAGGGCCTCGCCGCGGAAGCCCAGGCTGCGCACGGCCGCGAGATCCTCGAGCGTCGCGATCTTGCTGGTCGCGTGGCGCTGGACCGCCAGCGCGAGCTCGGCCGCGTCGACGCCGCGGCCGTCGTCGCGCACCCGCACCAGACCGATGCCGCCGCCCTCGACGTCGACATCGATGCGGGTCGCGCCGGCAT
This sequence comes from Gammaproteobacteria bacterium, assembly GCA_020846815.1. Next base: position 2,896 of record JADLDF010000501.1, read on the forward strand.
CGAGGCTGTTCTCGATGAGCTCCTTGACGATGGACGCGGGGCGCTCGACGACCTCGCCGGCGGCGATCTGGTCGACGAGCTCGGAAGGCAGCAGGCGGATGGGCATGGCGGCTCGCGGGCGGACGGCGGTCCGGCGGCCGGAAGTCTCATGGAAGGGGCGGAGCCTTGCGGACCCGGCGTCGCCCTCGCCGCCCGCCGCGACCGGACACGGCCGCGGGCCTGCGACGGCACTCGGCGGCACCCGCTGCGACTTCGCGCCGTTCAGCGCCGGGCGCGACCGCACGCAGGGACCCACGGGACCGGCGGCGTCCGCGGCCAAGGCGATGCCGCCCGACTCAGCGCAGCGCGCGGACGCCCTGCAGGGCCTGCGCCTGCGCCGTCGTCGGCGCCGCGCGGCGCGCCAGCGCGAACTGCGTGCCCTCGGGCGGATGGTGCGTGAAGTAGTCGTGCACGCCCGTGACGATCGCCTCGGCGATGCGCGCGCGCCGCGCCGCCTGGCCGAGCATGACCTCGTCGCCGGCGTTGGAGATGTAGGCCGTGTCGACGAGCTTGGACGGGATATCGGGCGACTTCAGCACCACGAATCCGGCGGGCTGCACCCGCGGCGTGCGCACGACGCCGAC
>JADLDF010000502.1 GCA_020846815.1 Gammaproteobacteria bacterium
AGCTGGATCAGGCGGTCGGCCAGCGTCGACTTGCCGTGATCGACGTGCGCGATGATCGAGAAGTTGCGGATGTGCTGCATCGGTCCCGGGCCGCGCCCGGGAGGGGCGGGTCGCAAAGCGCGCGATTATACCGGGTGGCGGGGGCGGAAAAGCCGCTCGATTTCACCCGCGTCGAAGTGCGTCGCGGCCACCGGCACGCCGTCCCAGAGCAGTACGGGAATGCGCTCGCCATAGCGGCGGCGCAGTTCCGGATCCGAGTCGACGTCGACGGTCTCGAGCGGCGGGAGCGAGCGCCGCGAGCCGTAGGCGCGCAGCTCCGCTTCGAATTCCTCGCAGAGCCCGCAGCCCTCCCGGGTCAGCAGCGTGAGCTGGCCTGCAGGCTTCGTCACGGCTGCAGCCCCGGCCTGGTCAGCGCCGTGGTGGCGCGGACGGCGGCGACACTCCCGGGGGGGTCGCGCCGGGTCGCGGCGCGAACGCCGGCGCACTGCCCGCCCCCGCCGCTTCGCCATCGGGCCGATCGAAACGCGGCGCGGGTCCACCGGCCGGAGCCGGGGAGCCGCCCGGTGTCCGTCGTGGACGCTCGGCGAGCGTGCCGCCCTGCGCGGCGTGTACCTGGGCGGCGATGAACTCGACCGTGCGCGGCGGGACCTCGCCCACGACCGTGACCTGATGACCTTCGACCGACGTGGAATAGGCCGAGGAGGAACCGAGTTGCGCCGGACCGACGAAGCCGGCAGCCACTCCCCCCGGCCGCGGTTCGACGAACACGGACACCGAGGCGACGCCGTCGGAGAACACGAGGTGCGAGGCGGCTCGGTCCGCGCCCGGCAGCATCTGCTGCCCGCGCGAGGTCATGCGGAAGCCGGGCGGCAGACGCAGCGCGCCGAACAGCGTCGACGGCTCGGGCACCGCCGGCGACGACGCGGCCGCGGAGCGCGGCTCCTGGCGCAGCCAGCGCCAGCCGTCGGTCGCGAGCTGCGGCTGGAACGCCGCGTCGGGGATGCGCTCCGGCAGCGACAGGCTCGCGAACACGATCTGCTCGACCACGCGGCCCTGCCCGTCGCAGAGCTCGGTCTTGAGCGGCATGGCGGTCTTCTCGTCGATCCACAGCCGGTAGCCATAGCGGTACTGGTCGCGCGGATCGACCGAGACCACGCGCACCGCGCGTCCCATGAGGCGGCGGCGCTCCATCGCGCGCACCTCGTAGAACTCGGCCGTGGTCGCATCGAAGCGCGGCAGGTTGCCGAGCAGCGGCCCGTCCTGCGGACGGCGTTCGACCAGCACGACGCGCTGGTCCGGCAGGTAGCAGGTCAGCTCGCTGCCGCCCCGGATGAACTCGCGGCCCGAGCCGTCGAGCGACTGCAGGCGCTCCATGACCTGGCCGTCCTGCACGCGGTGGATGATCCGCAGCGTCTCGAACCGGCCGTCGCGCACGTGGAAGAACGTGCCGTCGTAGTTGCGCGTGGTCAGCGCGTCGTTCATGCGCGCCAGCCATTCGCGCGGCTCGTCTGCGGCCGCGAGCGCCGCACCGGCGAGCGCGAACGCGGCCAGCAGCGCCTGGGCGCGCCGCGCCGCGGGTCGGATCATTTGGGCGCCTCCGCCGAGCGCAGCCCCGGTGCGAGCAGCGCGTCGCCGGAAGATGCCGTTTCGTCCATCGCCACGGCGGCAGAGCCTGCCGCACCGGCCGCTTCCGCCGGAGCCTGCGCGCGTACATCACCCGGCTCAGCCCCGACCGCGGCATCCGCCGCGATCAGCGCCGAGAGCAAGTTGCGGCGCGACAACGGCCCGGAATACTCGCTGTGCGCGACGACGTAGTTCGCGAGCTGCGCCGGCGGCGCGATGCCGCGACGTTCGGTCGGCAGCGGCACGACGTAACTTTCTGGTTCGCGGCCGACGGCGGCCGCAGCAGGTTCGCGGCCGACGGCGGCCGGCTCCGCAGCCGGCAGATAGCCACTGCCGGCGACCACGATCTCGGCCGGTGCACCGCCGGTCACGAGCGGCGGGGCGATCACCTCGACCGCACGCGCCGGCTCAGCTGCCGCCGCCACGGGCGGCGATGCCTCGGGCGTGCGCGCCTGCAGCCAGAACACCGACAACGCCGCGACGCCGGCGGCGATCGACAGACCGGCCGCCGGCCGCAGCCAGCGCGCCGTGCCCGCAGCGGCGTCGCGGACGACCATGGGCTCGGCTCCGCCGGCCGCTGCCGCCGGAACCGTCGTCTCGACCTCGGCGGCCTGCGCCGCCGCCACGGGCTCCTCGGCCTCGATGGTCTTCGACAGGCGGGCCGCGATGCCCGCTTCCAACCGCCCGCCGGGCGCGCGCCGCGCGCGCAGCGGCTCGTCGCGCAACACCGCGCCGATCAGCGAATAGCGCGCCCACTGCTGCTGCAGCGCGGGATCGCGCGACAGGCGGCGCGCCAGCAGCTCGCACTCGGAATCCGGCAGCTCGCCGTCGAACATCGCCGACAGCTGGCTTTCACGTTCATCGGCACTCACACCGGCCTCCCGCGCCGCGCGCGCGC
>JADLDF010000503.1 GCA_020846815.1 Gammaproteobacteria bacterium
AGTAGAGCGACATCAGGATACCGAAGCCCGCCAGCAGGGTCACCATCGAGGTGCCGCCGTAGCTGACGAGCGGCAGCGGCACGCCGACGACCGGCAGGATCCCGCTGACCATGCCGGCGTTGATGAACACGTAGACGAAGAAGATCAGTGCGAGGCTGCCTGCGAGCAGCCGCGCGAACGTGTCCTGCGTCTGGGTCGCGAGGTAGATCGCGCGCGACACGACCAGCAGATAGAGCAGCAGCAGGATCACGCAGCCGACGAAGCCGAGCTCCTCGCCGACGACCGCGAAGATGAAGTCGGTCGAGCGTTCCGGCAGGAATTCGAGCTGGCCCTGGCTGCCGTTGAGGAAGCCCTTGCCGAACACGCCGCCGGAGCCGATCGCGATGGTCGACTGGATGATGTGGTAGCCGGCGCCGAGCGGGTCCTGCTGCGGATCGAGGAAGGTCAGCACGCGCTGGCGCTGGTAGTCGTGCAGCAGATACCAGCCGCCCCAGGCGCCGAGGCCGGCCATGCCGGCCATGCCGGCGATGATCTGCCACTGCAGGCCGGCGAGCAGCACGACCAGCACGCCGGCGGCGGTGATCAGCATCCCGGTGCCGAGGTCCGGCTGCAGCACCGTCAGCCCCGCGGGCACGCCGATGATCGCCGCGAGCACCAGCAGCGTGGCGCCGTCCGGCGGCAGCGGCCGCTCGCGCAGATACCAGGCACACATCATGGGCACCGCGAGCTTCATGATCTCGGACGGCTGGAAGCGCACCAGGCCGAGATCGAGCCAGCGCTGCGCGCCCTTGCCGATGTAGCCGATCGCATCGACGATGATCAGCAGCACCACGCCGATCGCGTACAGCCAGGGCGCGAGGCGGCGCAGGAAGCCCGGCTTGACCTGCGCGAGCGCGAGCATGGCCGCGGCGCCGAGGCCGATGCGGATCGAGCCGCGCAGCACCGACTGCCAGTCCTGGCCCGAGGCGCTGTAGAGCACCACCTGACCGTACACCGCCAGCAGCGCGAGGCCGAGCACCAGCGGCCCGTCGAGCTTCAGCGTGCCGAGCACCCGCGTGGTCTGCGAGAGCGTGCGGCGGGTCGAGCTGTCGACTTCCTCGTAGATCATCACTCGCCTCCGGTGGCTGCGGCGGTCGTGGTGGCGGCATCCTCGGCCGACGGCGGCGGCGGGAACTTGCGCAGCAAGTAAGCATCGATGACCTTGCGCGCGATCGGCGCTGCGGTGCCGCTGCCGCTGCGGCCGTTCTCGACCAGCACTGCGACCGCGATCTTCGGGTCCTCGGCGGGCGCGAACGCGACGAACCAGGCGTGGTCGCGCAGCCGCTCGTTGATGGTCTTTTCGTTGTACTTCTCGTTCTGTGCGACCGTGAACACCTGCGCCGTGCCGGTCTTGCCGGCGATGACGTAGGGCGCGCCGGCGGCGCTGCGGCTCGCGGTGCCGCCGTGCGTCACGGCGATCATGCCGTCGATCGCGACCTGCCAGTCCTCGGGCTTGGCCACCGTGAGGTTCTCGACCAGCTTCGGCGGGATCGGCGTCTGGGTGCCGGTCACCGGATCGCGCAGCGCCGTCACCAGCCGTGGCTGGTAGTTCTTGCCGCGCGAGCCGATGATCGCGGTCATGTGCGCGAGCTGCACCGGCGTCGTCAGCATGAAGCCCTGGCCGATGCCGAAGATCACGGTTTCGCCCGGGAACCACACCTGGTCCTGCGGCCGGCGATAGGCCTTACGCTTCCATTCGGGCGAGGGCAGGATGCCCGACTTCTCGCCGCCGACGTCGATGCCGGTCGGAGCGCCGAGGCCGAAGTGTGCCAGGAACTCGGCCAGCCGCGTCGGCCCGATCTCGTCGGCGAGCGTGTAGAAATAGACGTCGCAGGACTGCGCGATCGCGCCCACCATGGCCAGCGTGCCGTGGCCGCGCGGCTTCCAGTCGCGGAAGCGGTGCCGGCTGCCGGGCAGCGAGAACCAGCCGCGGCAGAAGCGCGTGGTCGCGGGCGTCGCGACGCCGTAGGTCAGGCCGGCGAGCGCGACCAGCGGCTTGATGGTCGAGCCCGGTGGATAGGTGCCGCGCAGCGCGCGGTTGAACAGCGGGCGGTCGATGTTCTCGTTCAGCGCCCTGAACTCCGGGCCCGTCAGGCCGCGCGCGAACAGGTTCGGGTCGAAGCCCGGACGGCTCGCGAGCGCGATCACGTCGCCGTTCTGCGGGTCGATCGCGACGATGGCCGCGCGCTGGTCCCAGACCGCCTGCTCGGCGACCTTCTGCACCTCGAAGTCGAGGCTCAGCACCAGGTCGGTGCCCGGCTCCGCCGACACCGTCTTGAGCTGCGGCGTCAGCGAGCCCTGCTTCTCGACCGAGCGGCCGCGCGCGTTGACCAGGATCTCGCGCGTGCCGTTGCGGCCGTGCAGCTCGTGCTCGTAGGCGAGCTCGATGCCGAGCTTGCCGATGGTCGCCGTGCCGGAGTACTGCGCTCGATCGATCCGCTCCAGGTCTTTTTCGGAGATCGCGCCGACGTGCCCGAGCGCGTGCACCGCGATCTCGCCTTGCGGGTAGTAGCGCGCCAGACGCGTGCGGATGTCGACGCCGGGGAACTCGAAACGGCGGACCGCGAAGCGCGCGATCTCCTCCTCGGAGAGCCGCAGCCGCACCGGCACGCTGTCGAACGCGCGGCGCGAGCGGATCGTGCGACGCGTCGAATCGAGCTCGTCGGCGGCGATCAGCCCGATCGCGACCAGGCGCTCGAGCGTGTCCTCGAGGTCGGGCACTTCCTCACGCACGAGCTCGAGCTGGTAGGCCGGGCGGTTCTCCGCGAGGATCATGCCGTTGCGGTCGTAGACGATGCCGCGCGCCGCCGGCAGCGGCTCGATGCGCACGCGGTTGCCCTGCGAGAGCTCGGTGTAGTACTCGTTGCGGGAGATCTGCAGCCAGGCGAGGCGCGCGATCAG
>JADLDF010000504.1 GCA_020846815.1 Gammaproteobacteria bacterium
GGGCGATCACCGCCATGACGCCGCTCGGCACCGGGATCTGCTTGACCCGCGGCTGGTCGATGCCGACCGTGAGCACGAGGCCGCCGAACATCGACGGCGCGATGTTGTCGACGTGCAGCGAGCCGCTGGCGACGGCCTCGCCCTGCATCGCGAACTTCAGCAGCTCGATTTTCGGCAAGGGCTGCGGCAGCAGCGCATTGGCCGCGACCACGGCGCCGACCGCCGAGGCCGCCGAGCCGCCGAGCCCCGAAGCGAGCGGGATGCCTTTCTCGATGTGCAGCTCGAAGCCGAAATCCGGCTTGACCGCGACGTTCAACGCCAGCAGCGCGCGGCCGGCGGTGTTGCGCTCCGGCTCGGTGGGCAGCTCGGAGACCAGGCCCGAGCAACCGCTGATGCGCACGCCGGGCGTCGGCGTGCGCGTGACCGTGATGCGATCGCCGAGCGCGTCGACCGCGAAGCCGAGGATGTCGAAGCCGGTCGCGACGTTGCCGACCGAGGCCGGCGCGAAGGCGGTGGCACGGGAGAGGTTCACAGGCGCGCTCCGAGATAGGCCGAGAGCCGCAGCAGGTCGCCGAAGATGCCGCCGGCGGTGACTTCCGGACCGGCCCCCGGGCCCTGCACGATCAGCGGGTTGTTGCAGTAGCGGGCGGTCGCGAAGCGCACGACGTTGTCGGTCAGCGCAATGTTCGCGAAGGCGTGCCTGGCGTCGAGCTCGACCACGCCCACGGTCGCCGTGCCGTCGGCGGCGAGGCGGCCGACATAGCGCAGCACCTTGCCGTGCGCCCTGGCCGCTTCGAAGCGCCGCCGCATCGCGGCGTCGTGCTCGGGCAGGCGCGCCAGGAACTCGTCGATCGAGCCCTTCTCGAGGCCGGCCGGCACCAGGCTCTCGACGCGCACGTCGGCGAGCTCGAGCTCCATGCCGAGCTCGCGGCCGAGGATGATCAGCTTGCGCGCCACGTCCATGCCGGAGAGGTCGTCGCGCGGATCGGGCTCGGTGTAGCCGCGCTGCTTGGCCTCGCGGACGATGTCGCTGAACTCGCGGCTGCCGTCGTAGACGTTGAAGAGATAGGCGAGCGTGCCGGAGAAGATGCCCTCGATGCTCGTGACCTCGTCGCCGGTCTCGCGCAGGTCGCGCAGGGTCTGGATGATCGGCAGGCCGGCACCGACCGTGGCTTCGTAGAGGTAGTGGCTGCCGCCGGCGCGACGTGCCTCGTGCAGCGCGCGCCAGGACGGCAGGTCGGCGCTGTTGGCCTTCTTGTTGGGCGTGACGACGTGGATGCCGGCCGCGAGCCAGGCGGCGTAATGCCGGGCCACCTCGCCGCTGGCGGTGCAGTCGATGATCACGCGGTGCGGCAGGTAGTCGGCGCCGACGTGCTCGACGAATTTCGCGAGATCCGCGGGCGTGGTCGCGGCGGCGAACGCGTCCTGCCAGGCCGCGAGGTCCACGCCCTTCTCGCGCAGCAGCATCTTCTTCGAGGAGAGGATGCCGCGCACGCGCAGGTCGAGCTTGAAGTCGCGGCGCAGGCGTTCGCTCTGCGAGGCGAGCTGGTCGAGCAGCACCCGGCCGACCGTGCCCGGACCGATCACGCCGATCGACAGCGTGTGCGGCGAGAGATAGAAGCTCGCGTGCACGGCGCGCAGCGCCCGCGTGGTCGCCTTGCGCGGCACGACCACCGAGATGTTGCGTTCCGAGGCGCCCTGGGCGATGGCGCGCACGTTGACCGAGGCGCTGCCGAGCGCGTCGAAGACCTTGCCGGCGATGCCCGGGATGCCGGCCATGCCGTCGCCGACCACGGCGAGGATCGCGAGCTCCGGGTCGAGCTCGACCGACTGGATCTGCCCGCCGTCGAGCTCGCGGGCGAAGGCCGCGCGCACCACTTCGGCGGCGCGCTGCGACTGCTCGAGCGGCACGGCGCAGCAGATCGAGTGTTCGGAGCTGCCCTGCGAGATCAGGATCACCGAGACGCCTTCCTCGCGCAACGCACCGAACAGGCGATGCGCCGTGCCGGGCACGCCGATCATGCCGGCGCCCTCGAGGTTGATCAGCGCGATGTTCTCGATCGTGGTGATGCCCTTGACCGCGAGCTTCGACTGCGGCTGCGCGCAGATCAGCGTTGCCGGATGGTCCGGCGCGAAGGTGTTGCGGATCCAGATGGGGATCTCGCGGCCCACCGCCGGCGCCATGGTCTGCGGATGGATGACCTTGGCGCCGAAGTACGCCAGCTCCATGGCCTCGTTGTACGACAGCGAGTCGATGACCTGGGCGTCGGGCACGCGGCGCGGATCCGCCGACAGCACGCCGTCGACGTCGGTCCAGATGTGGATGGCCGCGGCATCGAGCAGCGCGCCGAAGATCGAGCCGGAGAAGTCGCTGCCGTTGCGGCCGAGCGTGGTCTGCACACCGCGGCGGTCGGAGGCGATGAAGCCGGTGATGATCAGCGTGCCCGCGAAGCCGGGCGGGACGATGCGCTGCAGACGCTCGCGCGACTCGGGCCATTGCACGGCGGGCCCGAGCGGGCCCCACTCGACGACCACGACCTCGCGCGCATCGATCCAGCGCACCTCGCCCGGCCGCTGGCTGCGCTGCTCGTAGAACTCGCGGAACAGCCGCGTCGACCAGATCTCGCCATAGCCTGCGATCAGGTCGACGACGTTGCGCGCCGCCGAACGCGTCAGCCGCACCGTGTGGAGGATGCCCTCGAGGTCGTGGCAGTCACGGTCGAACGCGGCCATGTAGAGCCGCGCGGCTTCGGCCGGCAGCA
>JADLDF010000505.1 GCA_020846815.1 Gammaproteobacteria bacterium
AGCAGCGCGAGATGGTGCGGGCGCAGTTCGCGCGGCTCGAGCGCCGCGGCGGCGATGCCGAGGTCTACTGCGAACACGACGTGCGGGTCGCCGGCGGCGGCCGGCGGCTGATCGCCTGGCGCTGCATAGCGCTGCGCAACCTCGAGGGGGAGATCGTCGGCTACTTCTCCTCGGGCGAGGACATCACGGTGCGCCGCGCGATCGAGCAGTCGGTGGAGCGCACCCGCTCGCTGCTCAACGAGGCCCAGGAGATCGGCAACATCGGCAACTTCGAGGTGCACGTGCCGGACACGGGCATCGAGTTCTGGTCGCCGCAGCTGCACCGCATCTTCGGGCTCGACCCGGTCGAGGACCGCCTCAGCCTCGAGCACCTGCAGTCGGCCGTGCACCCGGAGGATGCGCGGCGGCAGGCGGCCGACTGGCGCAGCGCCGTCGCGGCACCGGGCAGCTATGCGAGCGAGTTCCGCATCGTCACGCCCGCGGGTGCCGTACGCCACGTGCGCGCGATCTACAACACCAGCCCCGGCAGCGACGACAGCATGCGCATCGCCGGCACGATCCTCGACATCACCGCGGCCAAGCAGGCCGAGGAGGACGAGCGGCTCGCGCAGCAGCGCATGACCCACGTCTCGCGCCTCGCGACCATGGGCGAGATGGCCGCAGGCATCGCCCACGAGCTGAACCAGCCGCTGGCGGCGATCACGAACTATGCCAGCGCCGCCTCGCGGCTGGTCGCGGCCGAGAGCGTGCCGGACGACGTCAAAATGGCGCTCGAGCAGATCGCGGCGCAGGCGCTGCGCGCCGGGGAGATCATCCGCCGCCTGCGCAGCCTGGTGCAGAACCGCGAGACGCGCCGCGAGCCGGTCGACGTCAACGACCTCGTGAGCGAGATGGTCAGCTTCTCGCTGAGCGATGCGCGGCTGCACGACGTGCGGATCCGCGCCGCTCTCGCCCCGGGGCTGCCGGCGCTGTCGCTGGACCGGATCCAGGTCCAGCAGATCGTCCTGAACCTGCTGCGCAACGCGATCGAGGCCCTGGCCGAGCGCCCCGTCAACGACCGCGAGGTCGTCGTGCACACCGCGCGGGAGGCCAGCGGAGCCGTTACCATATCCGTGCAGGACAACGGGCCGGGCGTCCCGGATTCGGTCGTGGCGCGGATCTTCGATCCGTTCTGCACGACCAAGGAGACGGGCACGGGGCTGGGCCTCGCGATCAGCCGTACGATCGCCGAGGCGCACCAGGGCAAGCTGCTCTACGAGCCGCGCCCCGACCGCCCCGGAGCCTGCTTCGTGCTGCGATTGCCGTGCCAGAGCCCAGGGAGCCCCGAATGAACCGCATACCCACCGTCCACGTGGTCGACGACGACGACGCCGTGCGCAGCTCGCTGCGCCTGCTGCTGAAGTCGGTCGGGCTGCCGACGGTCACCTACGAATCGGCGCGCGATTTCCTCGCCGGCTACGACTCCGACCAGCCCGGCTGCCTGGTGCTCGACGTGCGCATGCCCGGCATGAGCGGCCCGGAGCTGCAGGAGGAGCTGAACCGCCGCGGCGCGATGATCCCGGTGATCTTCGTCACCGGCCACGGCGACATCCCCATGGCCGTCGAGGCCATGCAGCACGGCGCTTTCGACTTCCTGCAGAAGCCGTTCCGCGACCAGGACCTGATCACCCGCGTGCAGAAGGCGCTGGAGCTCGACGGCCAGAACCGCGCCGAGCTGCACGAGGCGGCGCTGATCCGCGAGCGCTTCGACTCGCTGACGCCGCGCGAGCGCGAGGTTTTCCAGCTGGTCACCGACGGCAAGGCGAACAAGGTCATGGCCGGCGACCTGGGCGTCAGCCAGCGCACGGTCGAGATCCATCGTGCCCGCGTCATGGAAAAGATGGGTGCGAAGTCGCTGGCGCAGCTGGTGCGCATGGCCATGGATCTCGGCAAGGCCAACGGTCCCTGAAGACCGCCGCGCGTGGTACGGCCGTATGCGGTCTCAGTGCAGCCGCGACAGATAGTCCGCGATACCCGCGATCTGCTCGGGCGAGAGAGCCTCGAGGGGAGCACGGTGCGTCGTCGCCATGTTGGATCGACGCCCGGCCGCGGTGTCGAGCAGCTGCCGCTCGAGGTAGCCGGCATGCTGGCCCGCGAGACGTGGCAGCGCACGCGCCGCGTCCGGCTGGCCGGTGACCCCGTGGCAGCCGGTGCAGGCGTCGAACCAGGCGCGGCTGCCGGCCGCGAGCGCCGCGCCGCTGCCGATGCCCGCAGGCGTCGTGCGCACCAGCGAGGCCGCGTGCGCGGCGACGTCGGCGATGTCCTGGGCGCTCTCGAGATGGCGCCGGTCGGCGAAGTGCTCCATGCGGATGTCGAGCCTTGCGCTGCGGCGGAAGTCGGCGAGCTGCTTGACCAGCACCCGTTGCGGCTGTCCGGCGATTGCCGGGATCGAGCCGTCGGCGACGCCACCACCGTCGGACCCGTGGCAGGCCGCACAGGTGCCGTAAAGCGCCGCGCCGCGCGCCGCGTCCGGTCTTGCGGCGAGCGCAGCCTTCAGCTCCGCGTCGGTGCGTGTCGCCACGTCGGCGAGCGCCGTGCCGAGCACGGCCGCGAACGCCGGCAGCAGCAGCGCGAACAGCGTCGCGGCGAAGCGCGGCGCGGGCTGCTGCTGCGCAACTGCGTCATCAGGACGAAACATCTGTTTCAATCCATGCATCATAGTCGTTCTCCCTCCTGACGATGCGCCGACATTAGGCGGCGCAATCTCGCGCTCGATCGTGGCTTGTACTTAGGATTGCCAAAGAAATTCGATATCTACGTATTCATGCACTGCGTACCAGAAACGAGCATGCGCCCGGGAGCCGCACCCTCCGCGCACCACTTTCAGGATAATCAGAAATGACTGCATACCAGTTCGGCCAGGCCGCCTCCGTGGCCGCAGGAACCCTGGACGGCGCACCGGTTTCGACCGGCGTCCAGGCGGATACCCACGACGGCGCGGTCGTCCGCACCGACTACTCGGACGGCGTCGTGCGCCAGTTCGCGATCATGACGGTCGTCTGGGGCATCGTCGGCATGCTGGTCGGCGTGTTCATCGCCGCGCAACTGCTATTTCCGGCGCTGAATTTCGATATTCCCTTCCTGACCTACAGCCGCCTGCGCCCGCTGCACACCAACGCGGTCATCTTCGCCTTCGGCGGCTCCGCGCTGTTTGCGACCTCCTACTACGTCGTGCAGCGCACCTGCCACGCCAGGCTGTTCTTGCCGGGGCTGGCGCAGTTCACGTTCTGGGGCTGGCAACTCGTCATCCTGCTGGCCGCGGTGTCGCTGCCACTCGGCATCACCACGAGCAAGGAGTATGCCGAGCTCGAGTGGCCGATCGACCTGCTGATTGCAGTCGTCTGGGTGGCCTATGCAGTGGTGTTCTTCGGCACGCTCGCGACGCGCAAGGTCAAGCACATCTACGTCGCGAACTGGTTCTTCGCCGCGTACATCATCACGATCGCGGTGCTGCACATCGTCAACAGCGCCGAGATCCCGGTCACGCTGACCAAGAGCTACTCGGCCTACTCCGGCGTCACCGATGCCATGGTGCAGTGGTGGTACGGCCACAACGCCGTGGGCTTCTTCCTGACCGCGGCCTTCCTCGGCATGATGTACTACTTCATCCCGAAGCAGGCCGGCCGCCCGATCTACAGCTATCGCCTGTCGATCGTGCACTTCTGGTCGCTGATCTCGATCTACATGTGGGCGGGTCCGCACCACCTGCACTACACCACCCTGCCCGACTGGGTGCAGACCCTCGGCATGGTGTTCTCGCTGATCCTGCTGGCACCGTCCTGGGGCGGCATGATCAACGGCATCATGACGCTGTCGGGTGCCTGGCACAAACTGCGCACCGACCCGATCCTGAAGTTCCTGATCGTCTCGCTGTCGTTCTACGGCATGTCGACCTTCGAAGGCCCGATGATGTCGATCAAGACCGTGAACGCGCTCTCGCACTACACCGACTGGACGATCGGCCACGTGCACTCCGGCGCGCTCGGCTGGGTCGCGATGGTCACGGTCGGCACGATGTACGCGCTCGTCCCGCGCCTCTACGGCCAGACGAAGATGTGGAGCACGCGCCTCATCGACTGGCACTTCTGGACCACGACCATCGGCATCGTGCTGTACGTCGCGTCGATGTGGATCGCCGGCGTCATGCAGGGCCTGATGTGGCGCGCCACGAACGCCGACGGCACGCTGACCTACACCTTCGTCGAGGCACTGAAGGCCACCTACCCGTACTACGCGGTGCGCCTGCTCGGCGGCACGCTGGTCCTCGCCGGCATGTTCCTGATGGCCTACAACGTCGCCAAGACCATCGGCCAGCGCGACAGCGCGCGCGAGGGCGGCCCCGCGGCGGCCTCGGCCTGACCCACAGATTCTTAGGACAAGTACCGTGAAACACGAAGTCGTCGAAAAGAACACCGCCCTGCTGGGCGTCCTGATCGCCGTGGTCATCAGCATCGGTGGCCTGGTCGAAATCATCCCCCTGGCGGTCTCGAGCGAGGCCACGCAGCCGGCGCCGGGCGTCGCCCCGTATTCCGCGCTGCAGCTCGAGGGCCGCGACGTCTACGTCCGCGAGGGCTGCTACAACTGCCACTCGCAGATGATCCGGCCGCTGCGCGGCGAGACCGAGCGCTACGGGCACTACTCCCTCGCCGGCGAGTCGGTCTACGACCATCCGTTCCAGTTCGGCTCCAAGCGCACCGGCCCGGATCTGGCGCGCGTCGGCGGCCGCTATTCCGACGAGTGGCATCGCCGCCACTTGCTGAATCCGCGCGATCTCGTGCCCGAGTCGAACATGCCGGGCTACCCCTGGCTCGAGCGGCAGGTCATCGACGCGAACCGCACGGGCGCGAAGATGAAGGCCCTGCGTCGGGTCGGTGTGCCCTACAGCGACGAGCAGATCGCCGGCGCAGCCGAAGAGGTGCAGAACCGCAGCGAGATGGACGCGCTGGTCGCCTATCTGCAGGTGCTCGGCACGGCCTCCAAGAGCTGGAAGTGAAACCATGAGCCTCGACTCCCTCAACCTCCTGCGCGGCATCGCCACCATCCTCGCGATGAGCGCGTTCATCGCGGTCTTCCTCTGGTCCTGGAGCCGGCGGCGGCGCGAGACCTTCGACGCAGCGGCACACCTGCCGCTCGAGGAAGACGCGGACATCGTGGGCACGGACCGGCAGTCGCCGTCGCGCCGCTAAACAGGCAGAAGCATCATGAGCAGCGGATTCAGCGTTTTCGTCATCGTCACCACCGCCCTCAACATCGCCGCGGCCGTGTGGCTGCTGGTCTGGATGCGCAAGAAGCGCGGCGAGTCGCAGGTCACCACCGACACCACCGGGCACGTCTGGGACGGCGACCTGCGCGAGTACAACAACCCCCTGCCGCGCTGGTGGCTGTGGCTGTTCGTGCTCAGCGTGATCTTCGCGATCGGCTATCTCGTGGCCTACCCGGGCATGGGCAACGTCCGCGGCACGCTCGGCTGGACGCAGAAGTCGCAGTTCGACGCGATGCAGGCCGAGCAGGAGAGGAAGTCGCAGGCCATGCTCGCGCAGTTCGCGGACCGCACGCCGCAGCAGCTGGCGCAGGATCCGAAGGCCATTGCCGTGGGCCGCAACCTGTTCGCCAACAACTGCTCCACCTGCCACGGCTCGGACGGTCGCGGTGCCACGGGCTTCCCCAACGTCACCGATGCCGACTGGCTCTGGGGCGGCGAACCCGAGGCGATCGAGGCGACGATCCGCGACGGCCGCCAGGGCGTGATGACGCCGTGGATCGACGTGCTCGGGCCCAAGGGCGTCGACGACGTCGTCGCCCACGTGATGTCGCTCTCGGGCCGCAAGCCGGTCGGCGGCGACGCGGCCGCGGGCAAGGCGCATTTCGACACCGTCTGCGTCGCCTGCCACGGGGTGGACGGCAAGGGCAACCACGCGCTCGGCGCACCGAACCTGACCGACAACATCTGGCTGTACGGCGGTTCTCAGGACAGAATCCGTGAGTCGGTAACGAAGGGCCGCAACGGTGTGATGCCCGCGCACGGCGACCGGATGGGCGAAGCGCGGGTCAAGCTGCTGACGGCCTATGTGATGAGCATGGGGGAGCAGCGTGTCGCACAAGCGGGACCTTGAACTAGAATCCACCGATCTCCAGCGGCCGCGCGAACTCGGTTCGCGCGGCCGCGTCTTCTTCACCGTCGTGTGGTGCAGCTTCCTCGCGGCGAGCGTCGCGACGATGGTGTTCTTCGCGATCGTCGACCCGGCCCCGTTCGCAGGCGCCGTGCCGCCCGATGGCTCGAGCCGGATGACGCTCTACAGCCTCGGCTTTTTCTTCTTCTGGGCGATCTGCGCGGCATCGTCCGCGCTGACCACCTTCATGCTGACGACGCCGAGACGGAGCTCGAATTGAACGATCCTGCCGCCACGCGGCCCCTGGCGCGCCGCGCCGACCTGCCGCCCGCGGGCGCGCCGCCCGAGGCCGACGCCTATTACGAGGCTCATCGCAAGGTCTACCCGCGCGAGGTCAAGGGCCGTTTCGCGACCCTGCGCACGATCGCGGTCTGGGTGCTGCTCGGCCTCTACTACCTGATTCCCTGGGTCGACTGGCAGGGCCGCCAGGCCGTCCTGTTCGACCTGCCGGCGCGCAAGTTCTACCTGTTCGGGCTGACCCTCTGGCCGCAGGACTTCATCTTCCTGACCTGGCTGCTGGTCATCGCGGCGCTGAGCCTGTTCTTCTTCACGGCACTCGGCGGCCGGCTGTGGTGCGGCTATGCCTG
>JADLDF010000506.1 GCA_020846815.1 Gammaproteobacteria bacterium
GGCCCGCGCCCTTGAGCTGCAGCTCCCAGCGGACACCGTCGCGGGCCACGACCTCGCCGAGCGTGATCGCGCGACCATCGCCGAGCTGGCCGGCCCAGGTGCCGAACTGGTGGCCGCCGTAGCGCGCAGCGAACGGCAGCATGCCGGGCGCGAGCGCGTTGCCGGCGAGCAGCTGCACCGCTGGCGCATCGGGCGCCGGCGGCCGTGCGATGCCGAGCCACTCACCGAGCTCGTCGGACCAGGCCAGCAGCCGCGGCGCGCGCACCGAAGTCGGGCCGACGCGCGTCCAGACCGCATCGCGCACCTCGCGCACGCGGTTGCCCGGGTCGGGATCGCCGGGCAGCTCGCGCACCACGCGGCTGCCGAACGCATGCCGGGTCAGGTCGAGTGAAGGCCGCGCGGTCGGCCCGGTTCGGGACAGGTGCTCGGATCCGGAGAAAGGCTCGATCGGGGAAACATCGCTGGACATGCAGTGGCTCGCATCCTTGCGGGCGGTGGCATCGCAGACGCGACGTACCGTACCGAGTCGAACCATGCCGTGCCAGGTCTCGCCGCGGGCGGGCGCCGCGCCGAGCGACCGCTTCGAGGATTCTGCAGACACCGGCCGCAGGCGTCCATCGTCGCCATGACCGGCGGCACGCGCGGAGTGTGCACCCTCACCTTGCCTCGCAACCGCCGCGCATCGACACTGGCGGGATGACGAGGCGCGTTCTTCAGATGGACGGCTGGCTGCCGTCGCTCGCCAGCGGCGCGTGGCTGGCATTCGCCGCTGCGACGGCGGTGCAGGCCCAGATTCCGACGCCGGCCAGCCCCGCGGCCTCGACACCCGTGCCTTCGGCGGCGCCGTTGCCCATCGCGCCACCGCCCACGCCCCCGCCGCCTCCGCCCACGCTGCCGATCCCGGTAGACCGCGCGCCGCCGCCCGCCTACGCCGCCGCGCTGCGCGACGCCGGCATCCCGACGCGCAGCGCGGCCGTGGTGATCCGTCCGCTGGATGCCGGCGGTGTGGCGCTCGCCGAGAACGCAGCGAGCACGATGAGCCCGGCCTCGACCATGAAGCTGGTCACGACCTGGGCGGCGCTGAACCTGCTCGGCCCGGCCTACACCTGGCGCACCGAGGTCCATGCCGTCGGCCCGATCGTCGACGGCAAGCTGAACGGCCAGCTCGTGTTCCGCGGCAGCGGCGACCCGACGCTGGTCATCGAGAACCTGTGGCTGCTGGTGCAGCGCATCCGCGCGACCGGCCTGAGCGAGATCCGTGGCGACGTCGTGCTCGACCGCAGCGCCTTCGAGCCGGTCGCGCACGATCCCGAGGATTTCGACGGCGCGGGCGATCGCGCCTACAACGCCGGCCCCGACGCGTTGCTGGTGAACTTCAAAACACTGTCGTTCGACTTCGTGCCGGATCCTCAGGCCGGCGTCGCGCGCATCGTGCCGACGCCGCAGCTCGCCGGCATGCAGCTCACGCCGACGGTGCGCGGCAGCAACGGCGCCTGCGGCGACTGGCGCGCGGCACTGCGGGGCGACGTCTCGAACCCGCTCGCACCGGTATTCCGCGGCAGCTACCCGCTCGCCTGCGGCACGCGCAGCTGGCACGTCAATGCGCTCGAGCCGACGCCGTATTTCGCGGCCGTGTTCCGCACGCTCTGGGAGAACAGCGGCGGGAGCTGGGCCGGCAGGGTCCGCGAAGGCTCACTGCCGGCCGGAGCGCGGCTCGTCGCCTGGCGCGAGTCGCGACCGCTCGCCGAGGTGATCCGCGACATCAACAAATTCAGCAACAACGTCATGGCGCGGCAGCTGTTCCTGACCATCGGCGCCGAGAGCGGTGGGCGGCCGGCCAACGGTGCGCGCGCCGCCCAGGCCGTGCGCGCCTTCCTCACCAGTCGCGGCCAGGCGATGCCCGAGCTGGTGCTCGACAACGGCTCCGGACTGTCGCGCAGCGAGCGCATCGCGCCGGCGAACCTCGCGACCCTGCTGGTCGACGCCTGGCGCAGCCCGCTGATGCCCGAGCTCATGTCCTCGATGCCCATCGTCGGCGTCGACGGCACGACCCGGACGCGCCGTGCCGCCGCCGGCGCCGCGCACCTGAAGACCGGCATGCTGAACGACGTACGCGCGATCGCCGGCTACGTCATCGCCGACAGCGGCCGCCGCTACGTGATCGTCGCGATCATCAACCACCCGGCCGCGCGCGGCGCGCAGCGTGCCCACGACGCACTGCTCGAGTGGCTGCGCCACAATGGTTGAATGCAAACTGGCCGCGAGCGGCGTGCCCGAGCCCACCACCCAGCGCCGGTGGCAGGAGCAAGCGCGGCGGTGCCGATGACTGTCCGCCGGCCGCTACAGTTCGTGGTCGCTGCCGCACCACGTGTTTTGCGCTCCAGGAGTCTCAACCGATGAGCCGAGCGACGCTGTCGATCCGCATCGTCTCCCTGCACATCTATCCGGTGAAGTCCTGCCATCGTCTCGACGTCGCGGCCGCGACGCTCGCGCCGCGCGGCCTCGAAGGCGATCGCGAATGGATGGTGACGACGGTAGATGGCCGCTTCATCACGCAGCGCACGCATCCCGCCTTGGCGCGGCTACGACCCGAGCGCATCGGCCCGCGGCTGATGCTGCACTGCCCGGGGCTCGACCCGCTCGAACTGCCGGCCGCCGGCGGGACGAATTGGGCACGTCGCCGCGTGCGCGTCTGGAACGACGAGGTCGAGGCCAGCGTCGCCGGCGAGCCGGCGCGCGCCTGGTTGCATCGCGCGCTCGGCATCGAGGCCGAGCTGGTCCGCGCCGGCGAATTCACGCAGCGTCAGCCCTCCGGCCCCTGGACCGGCGGACGCGACACGCCCGTCAATTTCCCCGACGCCTTCCCGCTGCTGGTCTGCAGCACCGCCTCGCTCGACGACCTCAATGCCCGGCTGCCCGCGCCGCTGCCGATGACACGCTTCCGTCCGAACCTCGTCATCGAGGGCCTCGCGCCCTACGAGGAGGACGCCATCGACACGCTGCGCTTCGAGGGCTGCGAACTGCGGCTGGTGAAGCCCTGCACGCGCTGTGCGACCACGCACGTCGACCAGGAACGCGGCGAGCCTACGACAGGCCCGCTGGAAGCGCTCCGACAGTACCGCTTCGACCGCGAGCTGCGCGGCGTGGCCTTCGGCCAGAACGCGCTGCTCGTCGCCGGCACGGGTCGGCGCCTGGAGGCGGACATGCGCGGCGAGGCGCTGCGGCGCGAGCCCTGAATCCCTGCCGGCCCCGGTTGCCGCGGCTGATCCGGCCGCCGTACTTCGGAGTTCGCCTCGTTGCTGCGCGGACGGATAAGATCGGCTGCAGCTCCTGCGCCGGCCGCATACCCGCCCATCTTGCCGATGCCTTCGTTCCTGCAGCTCGTACGCCCGTTTACGCGCCCCATCGGTGCACTCACCGAGCGGCTCGGCACACGTTTCTACATCGGCTTAGGGCTGCTCGTCGTCGCGACCTCGCTCCTCGGCATCGGCAGCGACTACACCTTCAATGCGCGCGTGCAGGCCTACGACCTCGTCATGCGGAACCGCTTCCGCACGCCGCCGCCCGATCCGGCCATCCTGCTCGTCGACATCGACGAGGCGAGCCTCGCGGCCATGGCGCCGGAGTATGGCCGTTGGCCCTGGCCCCGCAGCGTCATCGCCGAATTCATCGAGGGCGCGGCCCGTGCGAAGCCCGCGGCGATCGTCTTCGACGTGGTCTTCTCGGACCTCGACCGCAGCCAGCCGGAAGCCGACCTCCATCTGCGCGAGGTCGCCGCGGACACGCCGCGCAGTTTCTTCGCGATGATCCGGCTCGATGCCGCGAACGACGCCCTGAGCCAGCTCCGGCTCGCGCAGCTCGCCGGCGTGCAGCCCCTGTCCGGCGCGAAGCCCGATGCGACCGTGGCCATGGTCGTGCCGTACTTCTTCGACGTGCTCGACGACCGCCGGCTCGGCACCATCAATCTGTACTCGGACGCGGACGGCATCGCGCGCTCGTATCACGTGCATCGCGACCTGGGCGGATACCGCATTCCTTCCCTGCCGGCCAACGTCGTCGCCGCGCTCGGCGGCGAGCTGCCGGCCGAGGCCGACGTGCTGCTGAACTGGCGCGGACCGCCGCCGGCCTATCCGCGCATGTCCTTCCACACGTTGTACGAGCGGCTGCTGCGCGGCGAAGTCCCGGCGGAGCTCGAAGGGCGCATCCTGATCGTCGGCTCGACCGCGCCGGCGCTGTTCGACATCCGGCCGACCTCGATCGCGACCGCGCACACCGGGCTCGAGCTGCTCGCGACCGCGCTCGACAACCTGCGCAATCGCGATTTCGTGCGGCTCCTGCCGGACTGGATCTACATGGTGATCACCGCCGTCGCCGTGCTGCTGCTCGCCATGGCGTTCCACAGCAACGTCGACTGGCTGGTGCTGCGCACGGCCTTCACGGTCATGCAGGTCGCGTTCCTCGTCCTGACCTATTCGTTCCTGAACTACACGAGCTGGTTCGTCGACCTCACAGGGCCCTTCGCGGCGGCCCTCGCGTACTTCACGGTCGCGGTGCTCTACAGCCGCGCGATGGTGGCGCGGCGCAATGGCAGTGCACTGTATTCGACGACGCTCGAGCCGGGGAGCCGCATCGAGGTGCTGCTGCTCACCTGTCGCATCACCGCGACTGATGCGAAGCGCGCGCGCATCCATCGTATACTGCAGCGGCGCGCCGGCCTCACCCACCTGGGCGCAGCCGCGCCCCGACTGTTCGAATCCGCGCCGCTGTTCCAGAGGCTCTACGAGGACATCGCCCTGTTCTACTGGATCGCACCGTCCCGCAGTCGCTGTACCGCACTCACCGATCTCTTCGGCATGCTCGAGCGCAGCATCGGCGGGCTGCGCGCCATCCGGGCCGAGAGCGAGGTGTGCTTCGCCCTGCACGCGGTCCCGCTCACCACGGACGACCGCGGCGAGTGGACGGCGCCGGGCAAGGAGGCCTTCCTGTCCGCGCTGCTGCTCGTGCAGCGGGCCGCCGCGGGCTCCATCGCGCGCAGCACAGCGTTCGTCGCAGCCTGCGAGGCCTGTCCCGAAGTCATCGTTCCGAAGCGGGTCGTCGACGCGGGCGTGGCGGTGGGCAGCGATCAGGTGACGGCATGAGCCTGCGCATGCGGTACGCCCTGCCAGCGCTCGCCGCGGCGCTGCTGGTCGCATGCGGCGCCGGGCAGCCGGCTGCGGAGTCGACGTCGGGCCCGTCCGCAACGACGCCGGCGGCTGCCGCAGACGCTTCGACGACGCCTGCCGCGACCTCCTCCGACGGTGCAGTGCCCACTGCAAGCTCCATCGACGCTGCAGAGCCCACCGCAACCTCCATCGTCGCATCGACGACGACGGCGCCTGCATCGATGGTCCGAATCGCCGAAACCGCGGCTGCGCGCGCGACGCCGGGAAAGAGTCAGACGTCGACGACCCAAGCCGCACAGCCTTCGCGGTCCACTGCCGCCCCCACGCCCACGCCCGCACGTGCCTCCGCTCCTGCGCCGGCACCGGCGCCCGCGCCTGGGTCCACCTCGCAGCCTCCCGCTTCGACCACGACCGCGTCCGGCGCCGGTACCGGTACGACCATGGCGCCGATGCCCGGCACCGTGACCCGTCAGACCGAGCTCCGGTCCCAGCCCGCCCTCACGGCGCAGACACTGCGGACGCTCGCCGCCAATACGCCAGTCATCGTCACCGCCCGGCAAAGCGGCTGGCTGCAGGTCACGAGTGGCGTTGCACGCGGCTGGGTGCGTCTGCTGCACGTCAGCACGCAGCCCAGCGCGCAGTCGGGCAGCGCGCGCGCCGAGCTCGAAGCCGCGGCGCGCGTAGCCACCGGCCGCGCCGGCAGCGGCAACATCGCCGTGACGACCGGCATACGGGGCCTGGATCAGAACGATCTGCGCGACGCCAAGCCGAATCCCGAGGAGTTGCAGCGACTGGAAGCGCTCGGCGTTGAGCCGGCCGAGGCACAAGCCTACGCCGCCCGCCGCGGTCTCGAGCGACGCTCCATCCCCTTCCCCGTTGCGCCAGCCTCCCGCTGAGGACCCGAGCGATGCGCCACCCGATCCGGCTCCTGCGACGACGCCTCTCGATGCGAAGCAGCAGGGCAGTCGCCGCCGCCTGGGCGGCAACCGCGCTGTTCGTGATTGCGCCTGCGGCGCCACCCGCGGCGGCGCAGACCGTGCGCGACCTGCTGCGTCAAACCACGCCCGACTCCCTGCGCCTCGCGCTCGCGCTGTCCGACGCCGACGAGATCCGTGCGGGCCAGATGGCGACCGCGAATCTGCTCGGCGTCGCCCCGCTGGTCCATGACGAGGAGCTGCAGCGCTACGTGAATCGCGTCGGCCGCTGGATCGCCCTGGGCAGCAAGCGGCCGGACCTGCCCTGGCACTTCGGCGTCATCGAATCCGCCGACGTCAACGCCTTCGCCGCGCCCGGCGGCTATGTGCTGATCACCCGCGGGCTTTATGCGAGCCTCGGTGACGAGGCGGAGCTCGCCGGCGTGATCGCCCACGAGATCGCCCACATCGCCGAGCGGCATCAGATCGAGCTCATGCGCAAATCCCTGCTGCTCGAGCGCGGCGCGAAGGCCTTGGAAGGTGAGCTCGCGGGCGACAAGCAGAAGGAGGAACTGCTGCGCCGCCATGTCGGCACCGGTGCGGAGATGTTCGCGCGTCGCCTGGATCAGGGCGCAGAGTTCGAGGCGGACCGGCACGGCGTGATACTCGCAGCCCGGGCCGGTTACAGCCCCTTCGGGCTGCCCGCCGTGTTGCAGAAGATCGCCAGCGTACCGCGCAGCGACGATCGCGTCTCGCTGCTCTATGCCACGCACCCCGCACCCGAACAGCGGCTGCGGCAGCTCGACGCCATGAGCGAGAGCCTCTACCGGTACGATGGTGCCGCCGGGGAGCTCTACCCGCTGCGTTGAAGCGCGGTCGGGCAGCTCAGCTTCCGGCAGCGTGCTGCTGCAACAACCGCGCAGCGTCCGCGGCCGCGATCCACTCCTCGTTGGTCGGCTCCACACCGACCAGCACCCGGCTCTCCGTCGTCGAAATCACTGCTGCGTTCTCGGCGTTGGCACCCGTATCGAGCGCGACTCCCAGCCAGCCCAGGGACCGGCAGACGCGCTCGCGAACTACGGCATTGTGCTCGCCAATTCCGGCTGTGAAGACCAGCATGTCGAGCCCGCCGAGCACCGCGACCAGCGCTCCAACCTCGCGCACGATCCGCCGTACGTACAGCTGTAGCGCCGCCCGTACCCGGTCTCCCTGCGCGTCGGCACGCGCCTCCTGGACCAGCAGTTCGCGCGGGTCGGAGGAAACGCCCGAAACACCGAACAGGCCGCTCTCGTGATACAGCAAATGACCAACCTGGGCCAGACTCAGCTTCTCGATCTCCATCAGGTACAGAACGGCGCCAGGGTCGAGCGAACCGCACCGCGTACCCATCATCAGGCCATCGAGTGCCGAGAAGCCCATGGTCGTCGCGACGCTCTTGAGGTCCTGCATGGCGCACAGGCTGGCGCCGCTGCCAAGATGCGCGACGATGGTACGGCCACGCGCGCGCGCACCGTGGCGATCCGGCAGTACGTTGGCCATGTACGCATATGACAGGCCGTGAAAGCCATACCGCCGCAGACCGCGCTCCCAGGCATCCCAGGAGAGCGGCAGCAGCCGCTCGACCGATGGCAGCGTATGGTGAAATGCGGTATCGAAGCAGGCGACCTGCGCCAGAGCGGGCTCGCTGCGCAACAGCGCCTCGATTGCCTCGAGCGCAAAGGGCTGGTGCAACGGCGCAAGCGGAACAAAGCTCTTCAGATCTGCGAGCACTGCGGCGTCAACCCGCACCGGCGCGGAATACCTCGCGCCGCCATGCACCACCCGATGCGCCACTGCGGCCAGACTCCGTCCCGCGAGCCGCGCGCGCACACGCTCCCGGATATGCTTCAACGCTGTGTTGTAGGGGCGCTCCGCATCGAGCTGCAATGGAATCGAGCCGGTGCCGCCCTCGCTGTACACGGCGGTCGGGCTGCCGACGCCGTCGACCTTGCCCTTCCAGAGCGGCGCACGCGGCATCGGCTCCTGGTTCGCGTCGAAGAGAGCGAACTTGATGCTCGAGGATCCGCAGTTGAGCACCAGGATCAGGCCGGTGTTCAGTTTCATGGCCAAACCTTGCGGCATCTACGGCGGGCTCGTCCGATAACGGTGCGCCAGCAGCACTGCGATCGCGCACGATGCCATGCGCGACTCCCGTGAGTCGGCACGACTGGTCAGCACGATTGGCACGCGTGCGCCAAGTACGATGCCGGCACTGGTGGCATCGCCCATGTACTCCAGCTGCTTCGCAAGCATGTTGCCGCTCTCCAGATCGGGAACCACCAGCACGTCCGCCTGCCCGGCCACAGGCGACCTGATGCCCTTGACTCGTGCTGCGGCCGCTGACACCGCGTTGTCGAACGCAAGCGGCCCATCGAGCACCGCGCCCTGGATCTGCCCGCGATCGGCCATCTTGCACAACGCGGCTGCATCGAGGGTCGCCGGCATGGACGCATTGACGGTCTCCACTGCTGCGAGGATCGCCACTCGGGGTTCCGCCACACCGATGGCGTGTGCCAGATCGATCGCATTGTTCACGATATCCACCTTCTCCAGCAGCGTCGGCGCGATATTGACTGCGGCGTCGGTGATGATGAAGGGTCGCGGGTAGGCCGGCGTCTGCATCACGAAGCAGTGCGAGACCCGGCGTTTGGTGCGCAGGCCGGCACTCGCGACCAATACTGCGCCCATCAACTCATCGGTGTGCAGGCTGCCCTTCATCAGGGCCTCGACCTGACCCCTCCCTGCCAGCTCGACGGCGCGTGCCGCCGCTGCATGGCTGTGCGGCACATCCTCGATCTCCACCCCGGCCAGCTCGAAACCGCCCTCCCTCGCGGCAATCTCAAGTCTGGCACGCGGCGCCACCAGCACCGGCTCGATCAACCCGGCCGCGCGCGCATCGAGCACGCCGCCGAGACTCAGCGCGTCACAGGAATGCACTACCGCCATACGCACTGTACCCAGCGAGCGCGCGTACTCGAGCAATCGGCGCGACCCGTCGGCAACGGTCGCGAAGCGCACCTCCGGCAGCGTGGCGCTCGCACGCTCAATGCGCTCGACCGGTGCCAGCACCCTGGCTTCGCCGTCAATCACGCTCGTCCCGTGCTGATTGACACAGGTACAACGCAGCGTCACCTCGTAATCCGCCTGCTTGGAAATCACCTCGACGCGGATCGAAAGCGCGTCGCCGACCCTTATCGGCGCCAGAAAGCGCAGAGTCTGGCCGCGATACACCGTGCCTGGCCCCGGCAGCCGCGTGCCAAGCACCGCCGAAATCAGCGCACCGCCCCACATTCCGTGGGCAATCACGCCTTGAAACTGGGTCGAGGCGGCAAATTCGGCATCCAGGTGCTGCGGGTTGACATCGCCGGAGAGCACCGCAAACAACTGGATGTCCCGAGCCGACAACGTTCGCACCATTGACGCACTGTCGCCTACGGCAATTTCGTCGAAGACCCGATTCCGCAGGATGCCCAGCGGCTGCGCAATGTCGTTCATCGGCGCGGGAACCTCATGCCATTCTCGCAATGGCCTTTCTGAATCGTGCCAGGGAAAACGCAAACAGTGCTGCACCGATGACGGCGAGCGCCACCATCTGCGGCCAGACGACGTCCATCCCGGCACCGCGAAACAGAATCGCACTGCCCAATTTGACGAAATGGGTGGTCGGTGCGATCTGCATGACATTCTGCACGATCAGCGGCATGCTCTCGTACGGCGTGCTGCCGCCGGAAAGCATCTGCAGTGGCACGATGGTCAGGACCATCAGCATGCCGAACTGCGGCATGTTGCGGGCTATGGTGGCCATGAAAATGCCGAGCGATGTGGTGGCAAACAGCATCAACGCAGCGCCAGCGAAGAACAGCCACAGGGAACCAGCCACCGGCACGCCCAGCAATCCCCGCACCACCAGATTCAGGGACAGTGCAGCCGCAATCAGCACCACCAGACCCATCGACCAGATCTTGGCAAGCATGATTTCGAACGGCGTCACGGGCATCACCAGCAGGTGTTCGATGGTGCTGTGCTCGCGCTCGCGGATCAGGGCGGCCCCCGTCAGGATGATCGACAACATCGTGATCTGGTTGATGATCTGATTCAGGCCACCAAACCACGACTTTTCCAGTGTCGGATTGAAACGCGCGCGCAGCGACAGGTCCACCGGCGGCAGGGCGCTGCCGCGATAGCGCTGCACGAACTCATTGATCTCCGCACTCACGATCTGCTGAATGTGGCCACTGCCGGTGAAGGCCTGGGTCATCCGCGTGGCGTCGGTATTGAGCTGGATCTGCGCGGCGCGCCCGCCCAGGACGTCGCCCTGGAAGCCCGGCGGAATGATCAGCGCAAAGGTGTAGTCACCTGCGTCCATGCCTGCATCGACCTGCGACTGGTCGATCATGACGGGCGATGTGAAACGTGGCGGATGGAATGCCGAAGTGATGCGCCGCGAAAGTGGCGAGTGATCCTCATCCACGATCGCGATCGGCGCATTATTCAGTGTCTCGGGCATGGCATTGGCCGCCGTATACACCGCAAATGTGAACACGTAGACGATCAGCACCAGCATCACCGGGTCACGCCAGAGGCTCCACAGCTCCTTCACGCCCAGGCGGTAGATGTTCTCGACCTTCTGACCGACCATGTTCAACGCTCCTGCTTCTTCAGCAGGGCGATGGCCGTGATCAGGATCACCGGCACCGCCAGAACCAGTGGCTGGAACGACGCTGACAGGTCGGAGAAACCCAGCGCCTTGTTGAAGACGCCGCGACTGATGGTGAATATGTGACTGGCCGGATAGACCTCGCCGATCACGCGGCCGGCCCCTTGCAGAGACGACACCGGATCGGTCAGCCCGCCGAACTGCATGGCGGGAATCATCGTGCCGATCATCGCGAAGAACATCGCTGCAATCTGGCTCCGGGTCACCGCGGACGCGAGCAAGCCCATGCCGGTGGAAATGATGCAGAACAGGAACGTGGCGACCGCCAGCGTCGGAAAGCTGCCGCTGATCGGCACACCGAACAGCATGATCGCCATCAAGGTCATCAGCAGGAAATTGGCCATCGCCAAGCCGACATATGGCAGCTGCTTGCCCAGCAGGAACTCGCTGCGTGTCACCGGCGTGACGTAGAGATTGAGTATCGAGCCGATTTCCTTCTCCCGCACTACCGCCAACGCGGTCAGCATCGCGGGCATGATCAGCAGCAGAACCGGAATCACGGCGGGCACCATCGCCGGCAGGCTCTCGACATTCGGGTTGTAGCGAAACCGGCTTTCGATCGTCACCGCACCGGCGCTCGAGATGCCGCGCTCCCGCGCCTGGCTTGCCAGCCAGTGTTGATGCATGCCCTGAAGATAACCCTGCACGGTCTCGGCACGCTGCGGCATCGCGCCGTCGAACCATGCACCGAGCGTCACCTGCTCGCCACGCGCCACGTCGCGGGCGAAGCCCGGCGGAATCTCGATGGCCATCGCCAACTCACCGCTGCTCATGCGCCGGTCCAGGTCGGCGTAGCTGCGCAGCGGCGGCTGCTCGAGAAAGTACGATGAACCCGAGATATCCAGCTGGTAGTTCATGGACAGCGTGGTCTGATCCAGGTCGAGCACCGCATAGCGCAGGTCGCGCACGTCCATGCCGATGCCATAGCCCATCACGATCAGCAGGATCAGCGACCCGGCCAACGCCAACGTGGCGCGCACCGGATCACGCTGCAACTCCAGCGTCTCGCGCCAGGCACAGGTGAGAAGCCGCTGCCAGCTGAAGTGCTGGCGATGCGCCGTCGCAGCAGACTCCCCGGCGACCGGCGCCGCCGCTGCTGCCGGCTGGCTGGGGGCCATCTCAGCAGGCGCCCTTCCGCCCCCGGCTTCGACCAGGTAACCGATGAATGCCTCTTCAAGATTCCGAGCCTGCCTCTTTCTGACCAGCGCGGCTGGCACGTCGCTATCGAGCACCTTGCCGGCGTGCATCATCGACATGCGATCGCAACGCTCGGCCTCGTTCATGAAATGTGTCGAGATGAAGATCGTCACACGGTCGCGACGCGACAACCCGACCAGCAATCGCCAGAATGCATCGCGCGCCACCGGATCGACCCCCGAGGTCGGCTCGTCGAGGATCAGCAACTCCGGCTTGTGCACCATCGCCACCGCGAGCGACAGGCGCTGACGCACACCCAGTGGCAACGACTCGGGCAATTCGTCCATGACGCGCTGCAGGTCGAAGCGCTCGAGCATCTCCTGCACGCGCGCGACGATCTCGCCGGGTGGCACATGAAACAGTCTGGCGTGGAGCACCAGGTTCTGGCGCACGCTGAGTTCGCTGTAGAGTGAAAATGCCTGCGACATATAGCCCACACGGCGGCGCGTATCCAGATCCCGCGGATCGACCTCGCGACCGAACAGCCAGGCTCGCCCCTCGCTGGCGGGCAGCAAGCCGGTCAACATCTTCATCGTCGTGGACTTGCCGCAACCGTTCGAGCCGAGAAAACCAAAGATCTCGCCACGACGGATGCGGAAGCTGACGCGATCGACCGCGACGAAGTCGCCGAAGCGCATCGTCAGTTCCCTGGCCTCGATGGCAATATCGCCTTCGTCGGCACTCAGCGGTGGTATCACCACCGGTGCATGGCCGCGCTTGCGCTCCTCGGGCAACAAGGCAATGAACGCGCCCTCCAGCGAATCGCGGTCCGTTCGTTGCAGAAGTTCGGCCGGCGTGCCAGTGGCCAGCACCCTGCCGGCGTCCATGGCCACCAGCCAGCTGAATCGCTGCGCCTCGTCCATGTAGGCGGTGGCGACAATCACGCTCATACCGGCTCGTTCGGCACGAACGTCGGCAATCAGCGCCCAGAATTGCGCGCGCGCCAGCGGATCGACCCCGGTCGTGGGCTCGTCGAGTATCAGCAAATCCGGGTCGTGGATCAGCGCGCAGCATAGGCCGAGCTTCTGCTTCATGCCGCCCGACAGCTTGCCTACGGGACGCGCCAGAAACTCATGCAGACCGGTGGCGCGCGTCAACTCGTCGATGCGTCGGCGTCGCTCCGCCGGCGCGTGCCCGAACAGGCGGGCAAAGAACTGCAGATTCTCTTCGACCGACAGGGTTGGATATAGGTTCTTGCCCAGGCCTTGCGGCATATAGGCGACGCGCGGGCACGCCGCGTCGCGGTGGCGGCGATCGGCCATGTCGCCGCCCAGGGTCTCGACGCGCCCGTCCTGTACCATGCGTGCGCCCGACAGCAACGCCAGCAGGCTCGATTTGCCGACGCCATCCGGCCCAATCAGCCCGACCATCCCGCCGGCCGGAATGTCGAGCGTCACGCTGTCGAGGGCGATCGTGCGGCCATAGCGAAGCCGCACCTCCCGCGTACGCGCCACCGGCGCGCTGTCCCGGCCAGCTGTCACCGGCCCCGAACGTGCAAAATCCTGCGCCATCGCCACATCACAGGCTCACACGCCCTCGCCCTCAGGGCGTGACCTTCACCGCGAGCCGCTCGGGCCACGCGGCCCCCGCCTCGCTCTTCACCCAGGCAATACCCGGCAGACCGGTCTTGACCTGCTCCAGTCGCTGCTTGAGCAACTCCGGGTCGATCCTCGCCTTGACGCGAAACATCAGCTTCTGCCGCTCACTCTCGGTTTCCACGGTCTTCGGGGTGAACTGCGCGACACTGGCGACAAACGATACCTTGGCCGGAATCACAAACTGCGGCGCGGCGTCCAGCACGATGCGCGCATCACTGCCGAGCGCGATGCGGCCGGCTATGGTCTCAGGCAGGAAAAAGCTCATCGACACATCGGTCAGGTCGACCATGTTCAACACCTTGCCCCCACCGGCCAGCACTTCACCAGGTTGGGCAACCAGGAACTGCACCCGCCCGTCACGCGGCGCCTTCAACGCGCTATCGGTCAGATCGGCGTCGATCCGCGCTACGGTGGCCTCGGCCGCTGCAACCTCCGATCGGGATGCCGTGACCTGCGAACGCGCCGCCGCGACCGCCGCAGCCGCGGACTTCAGCTGCGCGCGGGTGGCGGCGAGCGTGGCCTCGGCGCCGCGCACGCGCGCACGGTCGTCATCGAGCTCTTGCCCCGATGACGCCCCCTCCCTGGCCAGGGTTTCAGATCGTGCCAGTCGCCGCCGCGCGGAATCGAGCTCCACCTCTCGCTGCAGCACCTGCGCTCGCACCGCCTGCCGGTCACTCTCACGCAGCGCCACCTGCGCCTCGGCGCCGGCGACACCTTGCAGCGCCTGCTGCTGGCGTGCCTGCGCCTCGGCGCGCTGCGCCTGAAGCGTTCTCGACTCCATGCGCGCCAGCGTCTGGCCGGCCTTCACGAACTCCCCCTCGGCAACGAGAATCGCGTCGACACGGCCCGCGAGCTTGGTGGCGATATCGATCTCGGTCGCTTCTATTCGGCCGTTGCCACTTGCCAGTCCTTGCTCGACGGACGCGCCACGCAGATTCGTCCAGACCAACCAGAAGAGTGCAGCCGCGACCACGGCCACCCCTGCCGGGAGATACTTCTTGAGTGCCTGCTTGCGATCAGGTTCCATCAACGCACCTTAGTCTCGTGCAGCAACATGCTGCGATCCACCGCCCAGCGCCGCGTACAACGCAATCTGGGCGGCGAGTTGCGCGCGCCGCGTCTGCACGAGCTGCTGCTCTGCCGATAAGAGCTCGCGCTGGGCATCGAGGACTTCCAGATAGCGGGCCGCCCCGCTGTCGTAGCGCAGCTTGGCCAGCCGCGCCCGCTCGGTCTGAGACAGGAGCGTGTCGCTCAGGATCCGCACCTGCTCTGCAAGCCAGCGTTGCGCCGACAGTGCGTCGGAGACATCACGGAATGCCGCTTCGATCGTCTGCTCATACGCCACCACCGCCTGCTCGCGGCGCACCTCGGCCAGCGTCAGCGATGCCCGACGTCGGCCACGATCGAATATCGGCAGCGAAATCTGCGGCACGACGGTCCATGCGCGACTGCCGGAGCTGAACAGGCCGTCGATCTCGGTGCTGGCCGTGCCGTAGGTCGAGGTGAGTGCAATGCGCGGAAAGAATGCCGCGCGTGCCGCCCCGACATTGGCGCTGGCCGCACGCAATCGGTGCTCGGCGGCGACGATGTCCGGTCGCCGAGTCAGCAGATGCGAGGAGAGCCCCGGCGCAATGCCCTGCGACAACACGAATTGCTCCAGCCGCTCGTTGCTCGGCGACAGGTCCGCACTCGCACCGACCAGCAACGCCAGTGCGTGCGCCTGTACCGCACGCGATTGTTCGAGCTGCGACACAAGAGTTGCGGCCTGCTGGGCAAGCACCTCGACCTGCGCCAACTCGAGCTTCGAGGTGGCCCCAAGATCCACTCGACGGCGAAAAATGCGCAACGACTCCTGCCGGGTCTCGGTGGTGCTGCGCGCCAGTCGCAGTCGCTCGTCGAGCTCGCGCAACCCCAGGTAGGCATTGGCCGTCTGTGCAACGAGCGACAGCGTCGCCGCGCGGCGTGCCTCGTCACTTGCCAGAAAGCTCTCGAGGGCCGCTGATTCGAGGTTGCGTACGCGACCCCAGAAATCGAGCTCCCAGTTGCTGAAACCGGCACCGAGCTGGAGCTGGTTTCCGACGACCGCGCGGCCGATGCCGCTCAGATCCGCCGGCACTCGCGAGCGCGCCGCCTCCATCGATGCCGCCAGCGCCGGCACACGATCTGCACGCTGAATTCCATAGGTCGCGCGGGCCTCCGCGACGCGCAGTACCGCCAGGCGCAAATCGCGGTTGTGGTCCAACGCCTGCGCGATCAGGTCCCGCAGACGCGCATCGACGAAAAACTCACGCCAGCCGACCGTTGCGGCATCCTGGCCAGGCACCGCCACATCGGCAGCCGCGAAAAGTTCAGGCACCGGCGACGGCGGGCGCACAAGCGGCGGCGCCAGGTTGGCACAAGCGGCCGCAAGCAGCGACACCACGTACAGCGGCAACCTGCCGCGCGTGCTGCGCCTGCGCCCGGTTCGACGCTCACCGAACCAATGCGTTCGTCGTTGCGACTTGCGCTCCAACGTCACACCAGCGCCATCCATGGCTGGTATAGCCGCCATCCGCGTACAGCGCGCATTGTGTCGCAGCTGACTCCGATCATGCCAGCCTCCAAGGCATCCGCTGCCATGCCGATACATTAGCCCAGGGTTCGATGCCTGACCAGCGCGCAGATTGCGCAAGCTGTCGGCTCGGTTCACGCGCACGGCACGGTGCCGCCGGGTCTCTGAATCGATTCCGGGAGAGCGCAATCCGGCATCATCGCAACGTGACTTGGCGCCCTCGATGTGCCGCGTTGCCGGCCATCAAAGCATCCAATCGATCGGCAACAGCGACAGCATCCAGACCGCCAACCGCAAGCCGAAGCCACTGCGCGGCTCGATGTCGTGCGCAATGACGACATCGCCCTCGCGCTCGAGCCAGCGTAGCGCGCCGTCGTCACCCAGCCGCACTTCGTAGGCGCGCGACGGCAGGTCATTGGCAAAGATCTCGGCAAGCCTGCCCGCCATCGTCGCACTGTCGATGACGAAACCCATTTCGGTGTTGAGGCGCACCGAGCGCGGATCGAAATTGAAAGAACCGACGAACACGCGTGCGCCATCCACCGCGAAAGTCTTGGCGTGCAGGCTCGACGCCGAGGACCCTGTACCCGCCAGAGCGGCACCCGCCGCGCGCGGCAGGGTACTCCTCGATTCGTAGAGCACGACTCCGGAGGCGAGCAGGGACTTGCGCCACTTGGCGTAGCCGGCGTGCACCGCCGCGACATCGGTCGCGGCCAGCGAGTTCGTGAGCACCGCGACTCTCACGCCGCGGCGCGTCATGGCGGTGAATGCCTCCACGCCCGCAGCCGTCGGCACGAAATACGGCGATACCAGTTGCAGCTCGCGCGACGGTCCGCCCAGCAGGGACTTCAATCGCTCTGCGACCAGCGCCTCGGGCGCTGCGGTGCCGAGCCCCTTGGCCGGATCGTCGCTGACCATGCGGACGGTGGTCCATTCGAACGCAAGGCTGCCGTCAAGCATCCGTCGCACGAACTCGGACTCCTGCAGCGCACGCATATACGCCGCGGCGGCCGGATCGCCCTCGATGGCCTGCGCGCGCGCATCAAGCGCCTCGAGCCTGGCCTGGTCGACGGCGCCAACCAGGCGGTTCAGCGGGTAGGACGAGGCGCTGGCCCAGTATCGATCGAAATCAGCCGAGACCTCGCGCACGACCGGTCCGACCGCGAGCACGTCCAGATCGGCGAACAGCACACCATCACCCGCCTCGAAGTACTCGTCGCCGACGTTGCGCCCGCCGACGATGGTGGCCTGGTTGTCGGCGGTGAACGACTTGTTGTGCATGCGTCGATTCAGACGTGACAGGTCGGTCAGATAGCCAAGCCAGCGCGCGCGGCGCTGCACGAACGGGTTGAACAGGCGCACTTCGACATTCGGCTGCGCATCCAGTGCCGCGAGCAGCGTGTCGAGCCCGGCAGTGTTGTTGTCGTCGAGCAATAGCCGCACGCGCACACCGCGCTTGGCGGCACGCTGCAATGACCTGAAGAGCAGAGTGCCCGACATGTCGTCGCGCCAGATGTAATACTGAACGTCGAGCGTGCGCTGGGCGGCCTCGGCCAGCAGCACGCGCGAGGCGAACGCGCCGCGGCCATCGGGCAGGGCAATCACCCCCGACTGCTCCGGGTGCGCCAGCGCATGCGGCCCGATCGCGCGACCAAGACGGGTGTCGTCGGTGTCGGTGATCGCCTGTGTGACGGTGCGCCCATCCAGCGCAGGCAGGCCGCTGCAACCCGCCACCAGCAGACCGCAGATGGCGGCAGCGAGGCGCCCGGCGGTGCGCGTGCGCGTGCGCGCCGCAGGATCCGGCCGCGAGCAGGAATTCGACGATCGCTGCCATGTCGGCTTCTTGCGCCATGTCATCCGGCGAGTATGACCGATCCGCCCGCGCGCCCGCCGCATCGACCGTCGGTGCACACCGGGACGGCGGGGTGCGCCCGGAGGCGAGGCCCTGGATCACCGGCCCGAACTCGGGTGGCTCCTGTCATCCGCCGGCACATCGATTCGTTGACTGACCCATGGAAACGGCAAAGCCTGTCGACGCGGCGCTGACATGGCCTGAACGACAAACGTCTGGAGACCTTGACATGGACCGACATCACCTGCGTCGGGTTGCCGCCCGGCATGCAGCGCTCATTGCAGGGCTGCTGTCACTGCAGGGCTGCGGCGGGGGGTGGCGGCTCCGCCGACACGCAGCCGTTGCCACCACCGCCACCGCATCCCACCCTTATGCAGCGCAGCGAGGCTGCGACGCGGACAGCGGAAAGCAGCTCGAACGCCTGTGCCCCGATCCGGCCGTTCTACTGGGAGATCGGCGATCGCAACTCGAGCCTGGCTTCAGACCTTGTCAACTCGACCACGGATCCCACGGTCTACGCGGCCGATACGCGGATGGCGATCGCCTCCGCATCGAAGTGGATCTACGCTGCGTATGTCGCGCAATTGCGCGCCGGATCACTATCCGCCGACGACATCAGGTTTTTGACCTTTCGCAGCGGCTTCACGAGCTTCAGTCGATGCCTGCCCGGCCAGACGGTCGATGAGTGCGTCGCGTACCAGGCCAACGGCGACTATCACCCTGTGGCAGACGGCTTGTTCTCGTATGGTGGCGGGCACATGGAGAAGCACGCGAGCCGGATCGGACTCGGTCCGCTGGGCAACGCAAGTCTTGCCAACGAGATTCGCGCGAAGATCGGCGCCGATGTAGCGCTCGGCTACTCACAGCCACAACTGGCCGGAGGCGTCGTCACGACCGCCGGCAACTATGCACGCTTCCTGCGCAAACTCCTCGGTGGCGAGCTGATGCTCGGCTCCCTGCTCGGGGCACAGGCCGTGTGCACGAATCCGGCGACCTGCCAGCAAACGCTCAACACGCCGGTGCCCGCAAGCGAGAGCTGGAGCGACTCTCTCGGTCACTGGGTGGAGGTCGACCCGGTCGTCGGCGACGGGGCGTTCAGTAGCGCCGGTGACCACCACCCAACTGACCCCGGCCCAGCACGCCATCCTCGCCAAGGCCATCAACACCAGCGCAGGCAAGATCGAATGGTTCCCCGACAACATCAAAGGCGGCGCGCGCAAGAAGGTGCTCGACAGCCTGTTCAACCGCGCCCTGATCACGCCCGACGGTGAAGGCTGGTGCGTCGCCGCCGAGGGCTACGGCAACACGATTGATGTCACGACGGTCGAGCGCGTCAAGCAGGACCTCAAGGGGTGGCAGTTGAGCCGTTGCGTGTTCGTCGGCGATGCCGGGAGGGTGTCGAAGGCCAATCTCGAGACCCTCGCGCGCGGCGGCGGCAAGTACATCCTGTGCATGCCGATCCACCGCGGCGGCGAAGTCGCTGAGCAGGTGATCACCCGGCCCGGTCGCTACCAGAAGGTTGCCGACCACCTCGAGGTCAAGGAAGTCACCGTCGGTGAGGGCGAGCGGCGCCGCCGCTACGTCGTCTGCTACAACCCGGAAGAAGCCGCTCGGCAGCGGCAGCACCGCGAGCAAGTCCTCAAGGAGCTCGAGGCCGAGATCGCGAGCCTGCGTGCGCCGCGTGGCCCGTCACACAGCAAGCGGGTCTGCGACTTGCGTGCCTCGGGCCGCTACGGCCGCTACGTGCGCCTCACCCGCGGTGACGCCCCGCGCATCAATCAGGCCGCAGTCACCGCCGCTGCGCGCCTCGACGGCAAGTTCGTCGTGCACAGCAACGACGACACGCTCTCGGCCGCCGATCTCGCGCTCGGCTACAAGCAGCTGCAGCGGGTGGAGATCGCCTGGCGCTCGCTCGAGAGCGGACTGAAGCTGCGGCCGGTGTTCCACTGGGCCCCGCATCGCATCCATGCGCACGTCGCGCTCACCGTCCTCGCGCTGCTGCTCGAGCGCGTCGCCGAGCACGCCTGTGGCGATACCTGGCGCAACATCAAGGACGATCTGCGGCGCATCAAGTTGGCGCAATTGTCGAGCCCCACGGTACCGTCTGGCAGGTCACCGAGCCGACCCCGGCCGCGCTCAAGCGTCTGAAATCCCTGAAAATCCAGAAACCCCCGCCGATCCTCCACCTGGCCTGAACGCCCAGATACACGACCCTTGCGCGTGCCACACGCTAGCCGTTGTCGCGTCGCCGAAAATCGCCTCCTCGTGTCCAGCTGCTGTGGAGTCGGGTTTGAGGTCACAAGCTGAAGTTCAGTCGAGTTTTACGCGTCAGGGCGGCTTTCCTGTTGAGCAAAGGATCAGGCGCTTTTTACTTGTGCTCGAGTGCCGTCGACTGCTTCACCGGCAAGCGCCCAGCCAGCCGCAAACCATCGCGCATATTGAGCACCAGCAGCGTGATATTGGCAGCACCAGCGAGCAGCTCCAACGCTTGCAGAGCGTAGAACGCGCCATCAAAACGCCCGGCGTTGGCCCACGACGCCAGCACGAAGGCGCTCGGCAGCAACACCAACAGGCCGTTGGCCGCCACCAGCTTCATCCGCCGTGCCTTGACCTCGACGAGACGTCCACGTCGCGCACCAGCGAGCGAAAACCCGCTGCCCCCGGTGGCAGCCATCGCAGGAATCAGCACCCACATTCCAGCAAGGATCGCTTTCTTCACCGCCGTGACGCTGGCCAGATCGAGAAACAGCTCGGAGACGGCCGTTGACGACCAGAACGTCGCAATGCACAGGAGCGCCACAGCTCCGAAAAATCCATGCAGCTTTGCCTTCATGATTCAGCCTCCAATGAAAAATGGGTGGGAAAAGGGGTGGCCTGCAACTGACGCAGGATCGTCGCCAGGGTTTGCGTCGTGGCCTCAAGTTGAGGGGTCGGGAGCAATGCCGCCAGTTGCTCCGCTTGGGCGCTCCATAGCGCATCGGCCTGGGCATAAAGCGCACGCCCCATCGGCGTCAGGCTGTACAGCGGCGAGCGTTTGTGAGCCGGGTTGGGACGCGAC
>JADLDF010000507.1 GCA_020846815.1 Gammaproteobacteria bacterium
CGGCGGGCCTCGGCCGCGCGCTCGCGCTCGAGTTCGCGCGCCGCGGCGCCGAGCTGATCCTGCTCGGGCGCTCCGTGCGCAAGCTCGAAGCCCTGGATGTCGAGATCAGCGCGCTGGCGCGGCACGGCGGCGCTGCCGTGGTGCCGCCCGTGCTCGCGCCGCTCGACCTCGAAAAGGCGCTGGCCGGCGACTACGACGCCATCGCCGAGGCGATCGAGAAACGCTGGGGACGACTCGACGGTCTGGTCCACAACGCTGCGCTGCTCGGCACGCTGGCACCGATCGAGCAGTACGATGTGCCGACCTGGATGCGCGTCATGCACGTGAACCTGAACGCGGCCTTCGCGCTGACGCAGGTGCTGATGCCGGCACTGCGCGCCTCGGCCGACGCCTCGGTGCTGTTCACCTCGAGCGGCGTCGGCCGCCAGGGGCGTGCCTACTGGGGCGCCTATGCAGTGTCGAAGTTCGCCGTCGAGGGCCTGGTGCAGGTGCTCGCGGCCGAACTCGAGCGCACCCCGGTGCGCGTCAACGCGATCAATCCGGGACGCGCGCGCACGGCGATGCGTCGCCAGGCCTATCCTTCCGAGGACCTCGCGGCCGTGCCCGATCCGGCAGCGCTGACGGGACCCTATGTCGTGCTCATGGGCGCGCAGTCCCGCGGCATCACCGGCGGGAGCTTCGACGCCCAGTAGGCCGCGCGCGGCCGCGCGCCGCCGCAGCGCTGCCGCGGCTCGCCGTTGCAGCAGTGCGCGGATTCGCCGCTGCAGCAACCCGAGGGCTTGCCGGCGCAACCGGGCGCGCCTCGGCCACGGTAGCCGCAGCAGGCGCCACGTCGAGCAGTGCCGCCTCCTCGGGATGCAGCAGGCGGAAGTGGCCCCGGCCGAGATCGCGCGTCAGCTTCAGCTCGCCGAGCGCGGTACGCATCACGCGGCTGACGACGACACCCTGGCGCTCGAACAGCTGCCGCACCGCCTTGCCGCTCGGACCACGCGCGCGGATGTGGTACCAGCGGTTGCTGGCGTCGCCCTCCTCGCCCGAAGCCTCCAGCGACTCGACCCTCAGCACGCTGCCGTCGTCGAGCTCGCCGTGCAGTACCGCCTCGCGCCCGGTGTCGTTGAGGTCGCCCCGCACCCTGACGCTGAACTCCGAAATCGAATCGCGGACGCGCCGCTGCAGACGTGCCGCGAGCGCACCGTCGGAAGTCAGCAGCTCGAGGCCGCCGTCGACGCGCGGCATGGGACTGATCGCGACGAAGCGCCGCCCGGCGCGCCGCGGCAGGCGCGGCACCAGTCCCTGCTGCAGGTCGTCGCCCGGAGAGCGGTGGCAGAGGAACACGCTGTCGGGCGCACGGCGCCGGACCGGGAGGCGGGCCTGGCGCACCGGCCGCCCGTCGACGCGGATTTCGTCGCGACGTTCGACGCGCTGGCCGAGCGTCGCAGGCATGCCGTTCACGCTCACCCGGCCGTCGCGGATCCACTGCTCGGCCTGGCGGCGCGAAGCGAGGCCCGCCTCCGCGAGGACCTTCTGGAGCCGCTCGCCGGGCAAGTCGCTGGTCATCGGGGAGCGCGCGCCGCGCCCTCAGTCGTCGTGCGCGGGCGGTGCCGCCACCAGCCCGGCGACCTCGGGCCCCGCGGCCTCGCGTTCGTCGGCGTCGCCATCAGCGTCGCCGTCGCCGTCGAACAGCTCGTCATCGGGCACGGCGGCCTCGATGCGCACGCCGATCACTTCCTCGCCATCGTCGACGAGGTCGGGATCGACCCCGGCCTCGACGTCGTCCTCGCCGGTCTCGTCGTCATCGTCGGCTTCCGCTGCTACCGGCGTCGGCACCTCGCCCGCCGCGTCGCCGCCGCCCGCCACCGCCGCCTCGGCTGCTGCGCTCGGGCTTGCCGGAGTCGCGGCATCCGCCGCGGTCTCGCCGTCGGTGCCCGTCGCCACGGCCGTGGCGACCGCCGCTCCGTCATCCGCGATCGCATCGGCCACGAGTGCGACTTCGTCGCCGCTGCCTTCGGCAGTGCCCGGCAAGGGCAGCTGCATGTGGATCTCGCCCATGGCCTTGAGCTCGGCGAGCGGCGGCAGGTCGTCGAGCGACTTCAGACCGAAATAATCGAGGAACTCGCGCGCCGTGCCCAGCAGCTCCGGATGGCCGGGCACGTCGCGATGCCCGACGACCC
The DNA here is from genome assembly GCA_020846815.1 of Gammaproteobacteria bacterium. The sequence continues at coordinate 2,172 of JADLDF010000507.1, forward strand.
GCACCCAGTTGCGCTCCATCAGCGTCTTGAGGATGTTTGGATTGACGGCCACGCCGCGCACCGACTCGATCTCGGCGCGTGTGATCGGCTGGCGATAGGCGATCAGCGCCAGCGTCTCGAGCAGCGCGCGCGAGTAGCGCTGCGGACGCTCGGGCCAGAGCCGCGAGATCTCCGCGGCATACTCCTGCCGTACCTGGATCCGCACTCCGCTCGCGGTTTCCTTGACCTCGATGCCGCGTCCTTCGCAGGCCGTCGACAGCGCGGCGACCGCCTCGCGCAGCGTGGCGTTGTCGGGCCGCGCGGGCTCCTCGAAGAGCTGCGCCAGCTCGGCCACCGACAGCGGCCGGCCGGCGGCGAGCAGTGCGGCCTCGATGACGTTCCTGATGTGGTTCTCGCTCATGGTTCCTCGGAGGGCGGCGGCGGCGTGACGTACAGCGGTTGTTCGTCTACCCCTGGTGCTTCGACGGGATCGTTGCTGGCCACCAGGTGCAGCGCACGGTTGGGGCCGGCCGAACGCACGTGCAGCGGGCCATAGGCCTCGGTCTGCACGATGTCGAGCAGGCCTTCCCGGACCAGCTC
>JADLDF010000508.1 GCA_020846815.1 Gammaproteobacteria bacterium
GCGGCCGCACCCGCGTGCTGGTGCCGGGCGGCGAGATCTACCGCGAGCAGAACATCATCCTGAGCCCGTTCGACGACGGCGTGCTGCAGAGCTTCAACGCGGCACGCGTGTTCATGGGCGCGCAGGCAATCCGGCCGCAGGGCCTGATGCAGTCGGACCCGGTGCTGATCCAGGCGGAACAGAAGCTGATCGATCAGGCCGAGGAGCTCGTGGTGCTGGTCGACAGCTCCAAGTTCCGCCAGCTCGGCAGCCTGATCCTCTGTCCGCTCAAGCGCATCGACACGCTGATCACCGACAGCGACGCACCGCGCGCCGCGCTGGACATGCTCAAGGCCGCGGGCGTGAAGGTGCTCCTGGTCAAGGCGGACGGCGGCGCGGCCTGAGCGCATCGCCGCGGCCACCGCCATGTCCTGCGCAGTCATCGACGTCGGCAAGACCCACGTCCGCGTCGGCGTGCTCGACGAGGCCGGCAGGCTGCTGGCGCAGCGGCGGCGCGCCAACGAGGTCGTGCATGCCGCGTCTTATCCGCACTTCGACGTCGACGGGGCCTTCGCCTGGATGGTCGCAGCGCTGCGCGAGCTCGGGCGCGAGCTGCCGATCCGGCATCTGATCTGCACGACCCATGGTGCCTCCGGCGCCTTGCTCGCGGGTGATCGGCTCGCACTGCCGGTCATGGACTACGAGTGGACGGGGCCGGACATCGACCCAGCGCCCTACGAGGCATCGCGCGATCCGTTCGCCGCCAGCCTCTCGCCGGCCTTGCCGGCCGGTCTCAACCTCGCGCGGCAGGCCTGGTGGCAGGCGGCGCTCGCGCCCGCGGAGTTCGCGGCCGCCGATGTCTTCCTGCCCTATGCACAGTACTGGGCGTGGCGTTTCTGCGGCGTCGCGGCGTCCGAAGTCTCCTCGCTCGGCTCGCATACCGATCTCTGGCGCCCGCTGGAAGCACGACCTTCGCAGCTCGCGGAGCGGCTCGGCATCGCCCGGCGCCTGCCGCCACTGCGTCATGCCGGCGCCGTGCTCGGCCGCCTCGATGCGCAACGCACCGGGCTCGGGCGCGAGCTCGCCGGCATCGAGGTGCATTGCGGCGTGCACGACAGCAGCGCCGCCTACATCGCGCAGTATCCTGAAGCCGCGGCGCCGGGCGTCAGCGTCTCGACCGGCACCTGGATCGTCTGCATGGCGCCGCTGCGCGATGCCGCGCATCTCGACCCGCGCCGCGACACCTCGGGCACCGTCAGCGTGCACGGCATGCCGCTCGCCTGCAGCCGCTTCATGGGCGGCCGCGAATTCGCCGCACTGGCCGGAGCCGAGGGCGCGACGGCCGTCGCCGGCACCGAGGACGCGCTGGCGCTGCTGCGCGCCGGCACGCTGGCACTGCCGCCGCATGCGCCCAGCGGCCCCTACCAGCATGCACCGGCTCCCGGGCGCATCCTCGGACCGCCGCCGCAGACCGCCGCGCAGCGCAGCGCCCTGGCCGCGCTCTACTGCGCCCTGGTCACCGATGTCTGCCTCGAGCAGATCGAGGCACGCGGTGCGATCGTGGTCGACGGGCCGTTCTCGGCCAATGCGCTGTACCTCGGGGCGCTGGCCGCGCTGCGCGCACCCGATGCCGTCAGCGCGGCCGCGATCGCCGACGGGCCGACGCGCGGCGCGGCGATCCTGGCGACCGGCGGCGCCGCATTCGCGCAGCCGGCGACGAGGCCGCAGCCGCCCCTGCTGCGCGAGGAACTGCTGGCCTGCCGGCGCGCGTGGCGCGCCGCGGTCCAGGCACATTGCGGGTGAGGCGCCCGAAAACCTGCCTTGCAGCGGGCATGGCGGGTCCCATACCATCAAGATCGAGCATATTCGATCACCTCCGGTCATGCGAGGTCGCCGATGTCCGATCCTGCCGAGCGTCCCGCAACCGTCGAAGTGGCGGGCCAGCGCGTCGATGCCGACATGCACGTCGTGCTGGCACGCATGCTGGCGCGAATGGCCGAGCGCCCGGCGATGGGCACCGCGCCGGCGCAGGAGATGCGCCGGCGATTCAACGAAGACGTGGTGTCGTGGAACCGCGATCCACCTCCCGTGGCCCGCATCGAGGACCTGCGCGTGCCGACGGCGGCGCGCGCGGTGCCGGTACGGCTCTACGATCCGCACGGCAGCCGGACGCCGAACGCCACGCTGATCTTCTTGCACGGCGGCGGCTGGGTCGTCGGCGACCTCGACTCGAACGACCGCGCGCTGCGGCTGCTCGCGCTCCAAAGCGGCTGCAACGTGGTGTCGGTCGACTACTGCCTCGCACCCGAGCACAGGTTTCCCGCGGCGCTCGATGAATGCCTCGCGGTGACGCGCTGGCTGCGCCGTCACGGCGAGGCCTGGGGCGTCGACCCCGCGCGACTCGCGGTCGGCGGAGATTCGGCCGGCGCGAACCTCGCGCTGGCGACGGCACTCGACCTGCGCGACGCCGGAGACTCCTGGCTGCGCGCGCTGCTGCTGATCTACGGTGCCTATGCGCCGGAGTTCGACACCGAGTCGTATCGCGCTTTCGGCGGCGGCGAGTTCGGCCTGGCCACGCTGGGCATGCGCGCGCTCTGGGCATTGTACCTGCGAGGCCCGGAGGACGGCGAGAACCCGCGCGCCGCGCCGCTGCGTGCCGATCTGCGCAGCCTGCCGCCTGCCTGCCTGATCGCCGGCGGCCTCGACGGGTTGCGCGACGACAGCCGGCGCCTCGCCACGCGGCTGATCGAGGTCGGCAGCGCGGTCGACTTCGTCGAGTATCCGGGCGTGATCCATGGCTTCATGAGCATGACCTGCGACGTCGGTGCCGCGCGCCACGGCACGCGTCATGCCGCGCGCTGGCTCAGCGGCATCCGAGCATGAAGCTCACCGCGGATGCGCCGCTGCCGACCTGGATGAAGGCCGGCTGGGCCGCGGGTGACCTCGGCATCGCCTGCTACGTCGGCGGCACGATGGGCTTCCTGATGTTCTATGCGACCCAGGCGCACGGCATCTCGCCCGCCTGGGCCGGGCTCGCGCTGCTGATCCCGCGCGTCATCGACGTCGTGCTCGATCCGCTGATGGGCGCGATTTCCGACCGCACCCGTTCGCCCATGGGGCGGCGCCGACCCTATCTGCTGTACGGATCGATCGCGTTCGGGCTGGCGTTCTACCTGATGTTCACGACGCCCCCGCTGGCGACGCCGCTGTGGACGGTCGTCTATCTCTCGGTGGCCTACCTGCTCGCGAGCGCGGCCTTCACCGCCTACAGCATCCCGCATGCGGCGATGGCGGCGGAAATGTCGGCCTCGTTCCGTGAGCGGACCAGCATCGTCGGCTATCGCATGCTCGGCTCGCGGTTCGGCA
>JADLDF010000509.1 GCA_020846815.1 Gammaproteobacteria bacterium
CGGCGCGTGGTCGAGCTCGACCGCCTGCGCGAGCAGCAGGCGCAGCGCATCGTGCTCAACTGGCCGCGCGGCGCGCAGTCCTCCGAGACGCTGCTCGGGCGCCTGGCCGAGCTGCTGGCGCCGGCCCGGCCCGGTCCCTGCCTGGTCGCGGTGCGTTACGCCGGCGAGAGGGCGAGCGCGGCGCTCGAGCTCGGGCCGGACTGGCGCGTGCGTGCGACCCGCGCGCTGCTCGAAGAGCTGGAGGGGCTGGTCGGCTCCGACGCGGTGCGGGTCGTCTACGGGCCGCCGGCGGGCACGCCGAGCTCCGCGACCGGCTGAAGGGCCGCCGCGCTGCGCCGGGACGCCGCCATTGCGCCGCGGGGCGGACCTCCTTAATCTGCCCGCGGTCCAGGTCAGCAGAGTCACCCCCAGCCGATGGCCGTCAGCTTCCTCGATTTCGAACAGCCCATCGCCGAGCTCGAGGCCAAGATCGAAGAGCTGCGCCACGTCACGACCGACCCGAACATCAACCTGCAGGACGAGATCGCAAGGCTGCAGGCCAAGAGCCGGCAGCTCACGACCAGCATCTTCGCCAGTCTCTCGCCCTGGCAGATCACCCAGCTCGCGCGCCACCCGCAGCGGCCCTATTCGCTCGACTACCTGTCGATGATCTTCACCGACTTCCAGGAGCTGCACGGCGACCGGATGTACGGCGACGATCTGGCGATCGTCGGTGGCCTGGCACGGCTCGACGGCCGGCCGGTCATGGTCATCGGCCACCAGAAGGGGCGCGACACCAAGGAGCGCGTACGTCGCAACTACGGCATGCCCAAGCCGGAGGGCTACCGCAAGGCGCTGCGGCTCATGCGGCTGGCGGAGCGCTTCTCGCTGCCGCTGGTCACGTTCATCGACACGCCCGGCGCCTATCCGGGCGTCGGCTCCGAGGAGCGCAATCAGAGCGAGGCGATCGCGCGCAACCTGTTCGAGATGGTCGTGCTGCGCATCCCGATCGTCAGCGTCGTCATCGGCGAGGGTGGCTCGGGCGGTGCGCTGGCGATCGGCATCTGCGACCGCCTGCTGATGCTGCAGTACAGCACCTATTCGGTGATCTCGCCCGAGGGCTGCGCCTCGATCCTCTGGAAGAGCGCCGACAAGAAGGAGGTCGCGGCCGAGGCGATGGGCCTCACCGCCGACCGTCTGGCGAAACTCGGTCTGGTCGACGAGGTGCTGCGCGAGCCGCTCGGCGGCGCGCACCGCGACGTCGCCGCGACGGCCGCGACGCTGCGCGAGGCACTGGTGCGCCACCTCGACCAGCTCTGCGCCATTTCGCCCGATGTGCTGCGTGCGCAGCGCAGCGAGAAGATCGCCGGTTTCGGTGTCTGGTCCGAGTCGGGCGGCTGAGCGGTTCCGGGCCCGGTCCCGGTCCGGGGTCGGCGACGACCTGCCGCAGCGTCTGGCGCGGCGCCTGCAGGCCCTGCTGCCCGCAGGTGCTCATCCCGCCTGGCTGGTCGCGTTCAGCGGCGGCGCCGACTCGCTGGCACTGCTCGCGGCGCTGCGCGACCTGCAGCGTGCAAAGCCGGCAGGGCGGCGCGCGGTGCTGCGCGCCGTGCACGTCGACCACGGTCTGAATCCGCGCTCGCGGGCCTGGGCGCGTCACTGCCGGCAGCTGTGCCGCGAGCTCGGCGTGCCGTTGACGGTGCGGCGCGCGCGCATCGTCGTGCCACGCGGCGCCTCGCTCGAGGCCGTGGCGCGCACGGCGCGCTACGCGCTGCTGCGCGCGACGCTGCGCCCCGGCGAGCTGCTGCTGACGGCCCATCATCTGGACGACCAGCTCGAGACGCTGCTGTTGCAGCTGCTGCGCGGCGCCGGCGTCGCGGGTCTCGCGGCGATGCCGGAGGCAGCGCCTTTCGGTCGCGGCTGGCTGCTGCGGCCGCTGCTCGGCACGACGCGCGACGCGCTCGTCGAGTGGGTCCGCGCGCGCGGCCTCGGCTGGGTCGAGGACGACAGCAACGCCGACGAGCGCTTCGACCGCAACTATCTGCGCCGCCAGGTCGTGCCCGTGTTGAAAGCCCGCTGGAGCGCCGCGGCGCAGGTCGTGGCTCGCAGCGCCGCGCATCTGGCCGAAGCGCGTGGCGTGCTCGAGGAAGTCGCCGCCGCCGATCTCGCAGGCCTCGCCCGCGGTCGCGCGCTGGACATCGCTGCACTGCAGCGCCTGTCGAGCGCGCGGCGGCGGCTCGCCGTACGCGCCTGGATCCAGCAGCAGGGACTGCCGCTGCCCGACACACGACATCTCGAACGCGTGCTCGGCGAGCTGACCGCGGCGCGCCGCGATGCGCAGCCCTGCGTGCGCTGGCAGGGTGCCGAGGTGCGCCGTCATCGCGGCCGGCTGTATCTGTTGGCGGTCGACCCGGTCGTGCCGGTGTCCGGATCTCTGCCGCGCGCGGCCGAGCTGCATTGGGACTGGCGAGGCGGGGCCGCGCGCGGGCGGGGCCCGCAGCAGGGGCGCGCGCGTGGTCCGGAGCGCACGCACGCACGTGGCCTGGGGCGGGAACGTGAGCGTGGCCAGGGGCGGGGACGCGGGCGGGAACGCGTCGGCGAAGACGGGTCTGGACCTACGTCTGGCGGCGTGCTGCCGCTCGGCGCCGGGCTCGGCAGCCTCGTGCTGCGCCGCGATCCGCGCGGCGCGCTCGATGGCGATCGCCTGCCGGAGCGGCTCGTGGTGCGCTGGCGCGACGGCGGCGAGCGCCTGCGGACCGAGCGCGACGGACCCCAGCGCAGACTGAAGGAAGTGCTGCGGGTGCGCGGCGTGCTGCCGTGGATGCGGGGGCGGCTGCCGCTGCTGTATGCGGGCGATGTACTGGTGGCCGTCGCGGATCTTGCCGTCGCTGCCGCGTTCCAGGCCGGCGCGAATTGCCGCAACCGCTGGCGGCTGGAATGGCGCGATGCTCCGGTGCGCGTCGCTGTGCCGGATCCCGCAACCCCGGCCGCTCAGCCGGCCGGTACTTCGGCGAGGCCAGACAGGCAGTAGCGGCGCCGGATGTCGAGCACGTGGCGCAGCTCGCCCGTCTCGACGTCGCGGGTCTCGAGGCGACCTTCGACGAAGTTGCCGACATGGAACACGCGCTGGTCGAGCGACAGCGTCAGGCGCGACCAACCGCCGGCGCTGCCGAACTCGTAGCCGCGCAGCGGTGCGCCATTCGGCGCGAGCAGCAGCGCGCCGTTGCCGGTCGCCATGAGGATCCGCCCGTCGCGCAGCGCCGCCGGGCCGTAGGTGCCGCGCGGATCCTCGGCGCCGAGGACAAGCAGGTCGGGGAGCTGGCGGCGCGCCTGCAGGTCGTAGCGCATCAGGCGGCGGCCGGCTTCGGATACGTAGAGCAGCGTGTGGCCGTCGGCGGCGAGCGCGACGTGGGTGACGCAGTGGAAGCCGCGCCGGCCGCCGTCGACCTCCACGGACAGCGCTTCGATGGTCTCGCGGCGCAGATCGCCGATCCAGAGCCGGGGTCCGGGCTGGTCCGGCGGCTCGCCGAGGCGGCTGTGCAGGCCGGCGACGAAGCGCCCGTCGGGCAGGAACAGCAGTGCGCCGATGCGCGCCCGCGGCAGCAGCGGTGCGAGTCCGGTGCAGCGTCCCTCGCGATCGAAGCGCGTGACCGTCTGGCTGCCCGGATCGCAGGCGTACAGCGAGCGGTCAGCGGGGTCGATCGCGAGGCCGACGACGAGGCCGGTCTGGCCCGTGCGCAGCTCGCCTTTGGGCACGAAATCGGCGCCGTAATGCAGCACCCGGCCGGCGCCGGCGTGGTTGCGCAGGTCGACGTCGCGGTCGTCGACGTCGGTGGCGGCGATCAGCAGGTCGCCGGCGGCGAAAGGCTGGCTCATCGGTGATCTTCCCCGAGCGGATGATGGCAGGCGAACGCAGTGGCAGTGCCGGCGGCCAGTGGCGGCGTGGTGATCTTGCAGACGACCGTCGCGCGCGGACAGCGCGTGCGGAACACGCAGCCCGAAGGCGGATCGAGCGGGCTCGGCAGCTCGCCGGGCAGCGCGGATGCCGCGGCGCGGGCACGTTCGATCGCCGGGTCGGGCACGGGCACGGCGTCGATCAGCGAGCGGCTGTAGGGGTGGCGCGGCGCGGCGAAGACGGCCCGCGCGTCACCTTGCTCCATGGTGCGGCCGAGATACAGCACCAGCAGCCGCCGGCTCACGTGCCGCACGACCGAGAGGTCGTGGCTGATGAACAGCAGCGCGATGCCGGTATCGCGCTGGATGTCGGCCAGCAGGTTCAGGATCTGGGCCTGGATCGACACGTCGAGCGCGCTCACGGCCTCGTCGCAGATCACCAGGCGCGGCTCGGCCACGAGCGCGCGCGCGAGGCTCACGCGCTGGTTCTGCCCGCCGGAGAGCTCGTGCGGATAGCGCTCGGCGAAGGCCGGACCGAGACCGACGCGCTCTAGCATCGCCACGGCGAGACGGTCGCGCTCGCGCTGGGCGAGGCCGGGCTCGAAGATGTCGAGCGGCTCGCGCACCGACTGGCGCACCGTGAAGCGCGGGTTCAGGCTCGCCAGCGGGTCCTGGAACACCATGCGCATCGCGCGGCGCAGCGGCTGCAGGCCGCGCTCGCCGACGCCGGTGTAGTCCCGGCCCGCGAAGCGGATCGAGCCGCTCGTGACCGGCACGAGACCGAGCAGCGCGCGCGCCAGCGTCGACTTGCCGCAGCCCGACTCGCCGACGACGCCGAGCGTTTCGCCCGCTTCGATCGAGAAGCTCACGTCGTCGACGGCGCGCAGCGTCTGCGGTGCGCCGCCGCGGCCGCGGACCGGGAAGTGCACCGCCAGCGATCGCACCTCGAGCAGTGGCTCGCTCACGGCGGCGCCTCCCGATGACAGGCGACCCAGCGGATCGCCTCGCCGCCCTCCGCACGCGGTTCGAGCGCGGGCCGCTCGCGGTCGCAGCGCGCATCTGCCCAGGCACAGCGCGGCGCGAACGCGCACCCTGGGGCATCGGCGGCCGGCGAGGGCGGCTGGCCTTCGATCGAGCGCAGCCGCGCGATCGGAGCATCGTCCAGCCGCGGCCGGCAGTCGAGCAGCGCGCGGGTGTAGGGATGCGCGGGCGCGCGGAACAGCGTGGCGGCGTCGGCGCGCTCGACGATGCGCCCGGCATACATGACCGCGACCTCGTCGCAGGTGCCGGCGACGACGCCGAGGTCGTGGGTCACGAGCACCAGCGAAGTGCCGGTGTGCTCGACCACGGCGCGGAAGGTGCGCAGCACCTCCGCCTGCACGGTCACATCGAGCGCAGTCGTGGGCTCGTCGGCGATCAGCAGCGCCGGGCGCAGCACCAGCGCCGTCGCGATGACGATGCGCTGGCGCATGCCGCCGGAGAGCTCGAACGGATACATGTCGAAGCGCCGCTCGGGGTCGGTGATGCGCACGCGCTCCATGATCTCGAGGCTGCGGCGGCGCGCCTCGAACCGGTTCACGCCCTCGTGGTGCATCACGACCTCGGAGAGCTGTGCACCGACGGTCCGGTGCGGAGTCAGCGCCGTCATCGGATCCTGGAAGACGATGTCCATGCGCGGGCCGCGCAGCGCGTCGAGGCGGCGTCGCGACAGGCCGACGAGCTGCTCGCCGTCGAACAGCACCGAGCCGCGCACCGCGGCGTTGCGCGGCAGCAGGCCCATGATCGCGAAGCAGGTCTGGCTCTTGCCGGAGCCCGACTCGCCGACGATGCCGAGACTGCGGCCGGCCGCGACCTCGAAGCTGACGCCGCGCACCGCGTCGACCGGCCCGCGGCGCGTGTCGAACCGGACCGTCAGATCGCGGACCGAGAGCAGCGGCGCCGGCGCGCTCATGCGTCGTCCCTCGGATCGAGCGCGTCGCGCAGGCCGTCGCCGATGAAGTTGAACGCGAACATGGTCGCGGCGAGGAAGGCCGCCGGGATCACCAGCAGCCACGGCGCCGAGTCGAGCGAGGCCGTGCCCTGGCTGATCAGCAGGCCCCAGCTCGTCTGCGGCTCCTGCACGCCGAGGCCGAGGAAGGACAGGAAACTCTCGACCAGGATCACGACCGGCACCAGCAGCGTCGAGAACACGATGACCGGGCCGACGACGTTCGGTACGATGTGCCGCAGCACGATGCGCCGCGCCGGCGCGCCGAGCGAGCGGGCCGCCTCGACGTACTCGGTCTGCTTGGCCGCGAGCGTCTGGCCGCGCACGATGCGCGCGATGGTCAGCCATTCCACGGCGCCGATCGCCAGGAACACCAGGAAGATGTTCCGGCCGAACACCGTCACCAGGATGATGATCGCGAAGAACAGCGGCAGCGCGTACAGCACGTCGACGATGCGCATCATCACCTGGTCGGTGCGCCCGCCGGCGTAGCCGGCGATCGCGCCGTAGAGCACGCCGATCAGCACCGAGACCAGGGCCGTGATTAGGCCGATCGCCAGCGACACCCGCGCCCCCGCCGCGACGCGCACGAACAGGTCGCGGCCGTTGGCATCGGTGCCGAACCAGTGCTGCTGCTCCAGGGTCGGTGCGATCTGGATCCGCTCCCAGTCGTTGGTCTCCATGTCGTGCGGCGATACCAGCGGCGCGACGAAGGCGAAAACCGTGACCGCCAGCAGCAGCAGCACGCCGGCCATCGCGGCGCGGTTGGCGGTGAAGCGGCCGAGCGCCGCCCGCCACAGCGATTCACCCCGCAGCTCGGCGGCGGCCTCGACCAGTGCGCTGCTCTCCGGCGTCACATCGCTCCCCTCGTCACCAGGCCGCGCCGGATGCGCGGGTCGAGCGCGGCGTAGGCGAGATCGGCCAGCAGGTTCATGGTCAGCACGGCGCTCGCATAGACGATGACCACACCCATGACCAGCGGATAGTCGCGCGACAACGCGCCCTGCACGAAGTAGCGGCCGACGCCGGGCAGCCCGAAGATCTGCTCGATCACGATCGAGCCGGTCATGACGCCGGCGACCGCCGGGGCGAGGTAGCTCACCAGCGGCACCAGGGTCGGCGGCAGCGCATGGAACAGCACCACGCGCCATTCCGGCAGGCCGCGTGCGCGCGCGGCGCGGATGAAGTTCTGGCGCCGCACGTCGAGGAAGCTGCCGCGCGACAGCCGGGCGATCACCGCGAGCTGCGGCAGCACCAGGGCCGTCAGCGGCAGGATCTTGTTCGGCCAGGCGCCGTCGCCCCAGCCGGCGACCGGCAGCAGCTTGAGCATCACTCCGAACACCAGCGTCAGCAGCGGCGCGGTGATCAGGCTCGGCACGGCGATGCCGGCCATGGCCAGCGTGCCGATGGTGTGATCGAGCCAGCGGTTCTGGTTGGCTGCGGCCACGATGCCGAGCGGCAGCCCGACCAGGGTCGCGAGCAGCAGCGCCGTCAGGCCGAGTTCCAGGCTCACCGGCAGGCCGACCGCGATCAGTTCCGAGACGTCGTAGTCCTTGTACGAGATCGACGGCCCGAGATCGCCGCGGGCGAGGCGCGCGAGATAGAGGCCGAACTGCTCGACGACCGGCCGGTCGAGATCGTAGGCAGCGCGCAGGTTCTCGAGGATTTCGGGCTCGAGTTGCGCATCGGCGTCGAACGGCCCACCCGGCGCGATGCGCATCAGGAAGAACGACAGCGTCACGATGACCAGCAGGGTCGGCAGCAGCACCGCGGTGCGCGTGGCCAGGAAGCGCAGCATCAGTGTCCCTCCGCCGGCAGCTTCAGTCGCGTGGCGATCGCGAAGGTCATGGCCATCGCCGGCAGCATCGCTGCCGCGCCGATCGCGAACGGAACGTTCGGACCGAGCTGACCGAACAGGGTTCCCGAGAAGGCCGCGCCGATGAAGCGGGCGAGGCTCGAGCTCGACTGGTAGAGACCCATGACGGCGCCGCGCACCGCCGCCGGCGCGCGCAGCGACACCAGGGTCTGCAGACTGGTGCCGAACAGAGCCGTGCCGACGGCATTGATGGCGATCGCCACCAGCACCAGCGCGAGGCCCGGCGCGAGCACGAGGCCCAGCCACGACAGCCCGTAGCAGGCGACGCCGATGCGCAGCGTCGCCATCTCGCCGAACCGGGTCGCGAGCCGCCCGGTGATCGTGAACTGCACGACCGCGATCATCAGGCCGTTGACCGTGAAGACCAGACCGATGGTGTGGGCATCGAAGACCAGCCGGTCGTGCAGCCAGAGCGACAGCAGGGATTCGCGCATCGCCGCGAAGGCCAGCACCAGCAGCGCCAGCGTGACCATGAGCGCGAGCGCGCGGTCGCGCAGCAGTTGTCTCCGCCCGGGCGGCCGCGGGCGGGCCGCGGTGCCCGCGGCGGCGCCCGGCGGGGCATGCGACTCGGGCAGGAACAGCACGATGCCGAGCAGCGCCAGCATCGAGAACAGCGCCGCGGCGATCGCCGGCCTCACGAGGTCGGCCTGCTCGGGATTCACACCGCCGGCGAGCACGCCGCCGATCGCAGGTCCCAATGCGAAGCCGAGCGCGAACGCGGCCGAGAGCTTCGCGAGCGAGCCGGCACGACGGTCGGGTGGCGTGACGTCGGAGATGTAAGCATAGGCGGCGGCGAGATTCGCCGAAGTGACGCCCGACAGCAGCCGCGACACGATCAGCAGCAGCAGGCTGTCGGAGACGATGAGCAGCGCGTAGGCGAGCGCGTGTCCCGCCATGCTGATCGCCAGCACCGGGCGGCGGCCGTGGCGATCGCTGAGGCGGCCGAGGATCGGTGCACCGACGAACTGCATGAGCGAGTGCAGCGCGATCACCAGCGTCACGGCCTCGGCCGGCAGGCCGAGGCGCACGGCATAGAACGGGATCAGCGGGATCAGGACGCCGAAGCCGAGCAGGTCGACGAAGACGATCAGCAGCAGTACGACGACCCGCCGGCGCGCATCCTCGGGGCGGAGGGCGGCGGCGCCGAGCGAGGCGTGGGCGGGATCCGGCGGCGGCATCGGGCGGCGAGGTGGGCGACGGGCGCTCAGGGCAGGGCGCGGCTCAGCCACGCGTGATGGGTGTAGTGGTCGGCCCGGTAGTAGGCGAGCAGGCGCTCGACCCGCCGGTGGCTGTCGTCGACGACGATCAGCCGCACCGTGACCAGCGGCGCTCCGACCTCGGTGTCGAGAAAGCGTGCCAGCCGCGCGTCCGCCAGCGTCGCGCCGATGAACTGGTCGGCGCCGGCGATGCTGATGCCCTTGCGCTCGAGCAGGGTCAGCATGGGGTGGCGGTTGAGCTCGCGCGGGTCGAAGCGGATGCTGAGATCCTTCGGGACGTAGGTGACGACGTAGCCGATCGGCAGGTCGCCGAGCAGCCGCACGTGCGAGGCGGCGATCACGGTGGCGCCGGCCGGCAGGCCGAGGTCCTTGCAGGTGTCGTCGTCGGCGACGATCTCTTCGACCGCGGCGTCGCGCACGCGCGTGCTCGAGCCGAGGCGCTTCACCTTGCGCAGCAGCTGGTCGATGTCGCCCTTGACCGGCGCATTCGCGAGATCGGTGGCGACGAAGGTGCCGCGGCCCTGCTGGCGCAATACCAGCCGCTCGTCGACCAGCAGGTCGATCGCCTGGCGGGTCGTGATCCGCGACACGCCGAACATCGCCGAGATCTCGTTCTCCGCGGGCAGCCTCGCCCCGGGCGCATACAGGCCCTCGTAGATCCACTCGCGCAGGGTCGTGTAGACCTGCACGTACATCGGCGAGCGCAGCGAGCGGCTGACCTGGGGGCGCACGCGCGGCGAACGCGGCACGCGCGTCGCCTCGGTGGAGCGGGCCTGGAGCGGGGGGCGGGCCACCGGTCAGCCCCGGATGCTCAGATAGCGCGTCAGGTTCGCGCCTCGCGGGTTGTCGCTCCAGCCCTGGACCTTGCTGCTGACCAGGCGCTGGTTGATGCCGGTGTACAGCGGGATCACCGGCACGTCGGCCATCGCGATTGCCTCGGCCCTGGCGAGCGCAGCGCTGCGTCCCTCGATCGAGGCGAGACCGTTGCCGGCCGCGAACGCCTGGTCGAAGTCCGGATTGCTGTAGCCGCTGAGGCTGCCACGCGCCTTGGTCGTGAGGATGTCGAGGAAGGTCGAGGGATCGTCGAACGAGGAGAACCAGGCGTACAGCGATACGTCGTAGTTGCCGGCGCGCACGGTGGAGATCACCGAGCCCAGATCCTTGTTGACCAGCTCGCACTGCACGCCGACGGCACGCCACATCGACACCATGGCCACGGCGAGCGTGCGGGTCTTCGATTCCGTGAAGTACTGCATCGTGAACTTCAGCGGCTTGCCCGCACCGAAGCCGGCTTCGGCCAGGAGCTTGCGCGCCTCGGCCTGGCGGGCCGGCATCGGCGCGCTCGCATACGACGGCACCGGCGGCGACTAGCGGCTGACGCTGCCCGGCACGACGGTATAGGTCGGCGTGGCGGTGCCGCGCAGGATGCGCTCCGTGAGCACCTTGCGGTCGATCGCCAGGGCCAGGGCGCGGCGCACGCGCGCGTCGTCGAAGGGCTTGCGCTTGTGGTTCAGCATGAGCATGGTCGTGCCGAGCCCCGGCACGGCGTGCAGCTGCCCGGGGTACTGGCGGCGCACGTCGTCGAGCTTGTCGGTCGGCACCTTGACCGCGACCTGCAGCTCGCCGGCCTGGAAGCGCTTGAAGCTCGTGCCCTCGTCCTCGACGGGGTAGTAGACGACCTCGTCGATCGCGACGCTCGCGGCGGAATGGAAGTTCGCGTTCTTGCGCGTCTTGATGAAGGTCTGCGGCGAGACTTCCGCGAGCACGTAGGCGCCGTTCGAGACGATCCTGCCCGGGCGCGTCCACTCGCGGCCGTGGGCCTCGATCGCGC
>JADLDF010000510.1 GCA_020846815.1 Gammaproteobacteria bacterium
ACGGTCATCGTCTTCGACATCAACTACCACTACGAGCGCTCGATCGAAAACGGCCTCGATCCGGCGCACAACGAGTATGTCCACACGACGCACGGCTATCAGGGCGAGCGCGAGGACACGTACACGATGATGGAGCTGCGGCCGTTCAAGAACAACGACTGGGGCTTCGGCTTCATGGCGACGTTCGATGCACCGCCGCTGACCAACCCGATCATGCGCCGCGCGCGCCCCAAGGGCGGCAAGATGGAAGCCGGCTCCGGCACGGTCGGCCCGAACCACATGTGGACGTACATCAACTTCTCCGAGAAGTACTCGATGCACCAGTACATGTTCGAGGCGCCGATCGACGAGAACCGCACGCGCGTGTTCCTGCTCAACGAGCGCAACGTCCTGTTCTTCAAGAAAGGCCCGCTGACCGCGCTCAACGGCTGGCTCGACAAGAAGGTCAACGAGCGCAACGTCTTCATCGCCTCGCAGGACATCCGCGTCATGAACGAGGTGCGGCCGCGGCTGACGCCGCCGTCGCGCGCCAAGGAACTGATGATGCCGGCCGACAAGTGCATCCTGCAGTACCGCGACAAGCTCGACGAGTTCGAGGCCCGGGGCTGGAAGCTCGACATGGAAGCGATCAAGGCGGCGCAGGCCAAGGGCGACACGCTGTTCGCGATCCCCTGCCCCGCGCGCCGCGACACCAATGCATGGGTCCTCGACGAAGCGCCGCGGCTCGCACCACAGCCGCCGGAAAGGCGGGTCACGCTGCAGGCGGCGGGCTGAGCGCGCGTCGTCGACGCCGCCCGGCACGGCCGGGCCGCAACGCCAGGGCCCGATGATCCCACCGGGTCCGTTTTCCAGTGAGGGGCCGCGCGCCGCTGTTCGCGATGCTGCGCACCGGCATCGCCGCCGCGCGCGACCTCAGGATCCGCCTCGCCTATTTCTCGGCGGCCGTGTCGCGCGCCTCGCTGTCGGTCATCAGCGCCTTCTTCTTCCTGTGGATGGTCCAGGCCGGCAAGGAACAGGGCATGACGCCGGCCGAAGCACTGTCGCGCAGCGGCGGGATCTTCGTGACCATCCAGCTCACCGCTACCCTGTGGGCGGTGATCGTCATCAGCTTCATCGACCGCATCAACCGCGTGCTGACGATGGCGGTCGGCGTGTTCACGCTCTGCGGCTCGCTGGGCATCTTTCTCGCGGCGATCGTCGGCGGCTCGCTGTTCGACGCCTGGCGACCCTCGGCGCCGTACGTCGTCATGGGCACGGTCAGTGGCGTGCTGTGCATCGCGGCCGCGCGGACCTGGCGGCAGACCCGTCACGGGCCGGCCATGGCCGGCGTGATAAAGTCGGGAGCGTGAACGAGCTCGAATTCATCTGCCGGCAGGTCTCGATGGAGCGTGGCCATGCCGCCGCGGTGCGCGGCGCCTGCGCCACGGCGCTCGCCGCGGACGCCGACGGACCGCCCGACGTCGAGTTCCTCGACGCCTGCGCTGGCTATCTCGTGTTCACCGGCGGCCGCTTCGATGCCCAGGACCTGCAGCACGACGCGCTGCTGCGCCCGTGTCTCGCCGCGGCCGGCGTCGCCGAGCCTGCGCCGCTCGACGGCCTGCTGCAGTCGCTGCCGGCAAGTCGCGAGGCGATCGGCCGGCTCGCCGCCGCGCTCGAGGCGCGTCATGCGGGCACGGCCACGGACGCGGGTAGGGCGGCCGATGCACGGTTCGTCGAGGCGTTGCGCGACTACCTCGCCTTCCACGCCGGCGTGCTCGCGGCGCGACGGCATTCGCTCCACGACCTCTGCGACCGGCACTATGGCCTGACGGAATGGCGGCGGGCCGCCGCCGTCGATGCCGACTCGATACTCGAGGAGCGCGAACGCTACGCGCGCGTCGTCGCCCGCTTGCCCGACGGCCTGTCGCTCGCGCCCTCCGAACCCTCGGCGCCGGCGCTGCGCGCCGCAGCCGCCGGCTCGACTGCCGACGCCCGCGTCGGCGCGGCGGCGCAGGACCACCGCTGACGGCGGCTCGCGACACACCGCCGGCGACCCCGCCCGCCGGACCATTCTGCGCTCCGCTCCCTGTTCAGACCCCGCCTGACCGACATGGACATCCAGCACGAACCGACCTTGCACGCCCTGGTCCTCGCGGCCGGGGCCTCGCGCCGCTTCGGTTCGCCGAAGCAGCTCGTACGCATCGACGGCCGGCCGATGCTGCATGCCGTGCTGTCGCGGGCCGTCGAGGTGGCCGGGCATTCGGTCAGCTTTGTGATCGGCGCACACGCCGCAGAGCTCGCGCCCCTGCTGTCGCATTCGCCGACTTCGATCGTCATCAACCGCGACTGGGAACAGGGCCTGTCGAGCTCGATCCGGGCCGGCCTCGCGCGGCTCCCGGGAACCGCCGAGGGCGTGCTGATCCTGCTGGCCGACCAGCCGTCGATCACGACCGAGGACCTGCGCCGGCTGGTCGGTGCGTGGCGCCGACAGCCCGACTACATCGCCGCGGCGCAGTACGGCAGCACCACGGGTGCGCCGGCGATCTTTCCGCGCTGGTGTTTCCGCGAGCTCGGTGAGCTGCGCGGCGACCGCGGGGCCGGTGCGCTGCTGCAGCGCCACGCCGACCGCGTGGTCCGCGTGGCGATCGCCGCCGCCGCCCACGACGTCGACACGCCGGAAGACCTGCTGCTGCTCGAGCATCAGAGCCCGCTCGAACCCGGCCGGCGAGACTGACTGCGGCGACGCTCGGCCGGAGCGGCGCGGTCCTGCGGTGCGCGCAGCTTTTGGATCGCAGGAGCCGGGGCACCGAGGTCCGTGAGCGGGGGGACACTCGCGGGCATCCTGCTCGCCGGTCTGCTGGCCGGCGCCGCCCCGCCACTGTCCGGCCAGTCGCCGCCGGCGACGCGTCCGCCGGAGAACCCCGGCGGCAGCGCGGTACCACCGACCGTCGGCGCCCCGACCGAGGCCAGTGCGGTCTGCACGCCGGGCACGGACCCCGGCACCGGCCGCGGGCTGAAGGCCGCCGATGCCGATGGGGACGGCCGCCTGTCACGCGCCGAGTTCACGCGCTTCCACGAGGATCTGTTCCAGCGCCTGCCGAAGGACCGCGAGGGCCGCGTGTCGATCGAGGACGCGATGCGGCACGGTGGCCTGGGGCCGGAACGCCGCGGCAACCCGCCCGCCGCGCCAGGCACGCGGCCGCCTCGGGGCGACCGCGAGCCGCAGACCGGTCGCCCCGCGGACACGACGGGCCGCGGAGCTTCGCCGCCCGGCTCGACGCCGCCGGCCGCGATTCCGCCCGCGCCGGCCCCGGCGCCGGCGACGTCGCCTGCACGACCCGAGGCCAGGTTGCCTCGCTCCGGGGGCAGCACCTCGCCCGATGGTGAACCCGATCGCGGTCGAGCCAGCAGCGATGCGGCGGGATCGAGCACCTCGACGCCCTCCTCCACGCCCTCGACCACTGCGCCGCAGGAAGCAAAGCCCGGCAGGCGCTGAGGGCGGAGCGCTCTACGGCGCCGGCCGGCCAGCCCGGCTGTCACCGAGCGCCGTGCACTACGGCGGAGTCAGCCGGCGGCCTTTCCCGCCGTCACCGCGCCGCCGCCGTAGCGTCGCACACGGATGTCGGCCTGCTCCTTGTGCCCGGCGAAGCCCTCGATCGCGCAGAGCCGTGAGCAGTACTCGCCGATCATGACCGAGGCCTGCGGCGTCTTGATGCGCTGATACGTGCAGGTCTTGATGAACTTTCCGACCCAGAGGCCACCGGTGTAGCGCGACGCCTTGCGCGTCGGCAGCGTGTGGTTGGTGCCGATGACCTTGTCGCCGTAGGAGACGTTGGTCTCGGGACCGAGGAACAGCGCGCCGTAGTTGGTCATGCGCTGCAGGAAGAAGTCCGGGTCGCGCGTCATCACCTGCACGTGCTCGGAGCCGATCTCGTCGGCGACCTGGACCATCTCGTCGTAGCCGTCGCAGACGATGATCTGGCCGTAGTCCTGCCAGGCGCGCCGCGCGATCTCCGCGGTCGGCAGCCAGGCGAGCTGCTTCTCGATGGCCGCGACGGTGTCCTGCGCGAGCCGCTCGGAATTGGTCAGCAGCACGGCCGGCGAGTTCGGACCATGTTCGGCCTGGCCGAGCAGATCGGCCGCGCACAGCTCGCCATCGACGCTGTCGTCGGCGATGACCAGAGTCTCGGTGGGGCCCGCGAGCAGGTCGATGCCGACGCGGCCGAAGAGCTGGCGCTTGGCCTCGGCGACGAAGACGTTGCCCGGCCCGACGATCATGTCGACGCCGCCGATCGTCGCCGTGCCGAGCGCCATCGCGGCGATCGCCTGCACGCCGCCGAAGGCGTAGATCTCGTCGGCACCGGCCATGTCCATGGCCACGACGATCGCCGGATTGGGCTCGCCCTGGTACGGCGGTGCGCAGGCGATGACGCGCCCGACGCCGGCGACCTTGGCCGTGACCACGCTCATGTGGGCGGAGGCGACCAGCGGATACTTGCCGCCGGGCACGTAGCAGCCGACGCTGTTGACGGGCAGGTTCCTGTGGCCGAGCACGACGCCGGGCAGCGTCTCGACCTCGACGTCGCGCAGCGCCTCGCGCTGGATCTGCGCGAAGTTGCGCACCTGCTGCTGGGCGAAGCGCATGTCCTCGATCGTGCGCGGCGCGAGCTTGGCGTAGGCAGCCTCGATCTGCGCCGGCGACAGCCGGAAGCTCGGCGGCGACCATTTGTCGAAGCGCTCCGAATAGTGCCGCACGGCGGTGTCGCCTTCGCGTGCGACGTCGGCAATGATCTGCTCGACGGTGCTGCGGACCTGGGCGTCGTCGGCAGCGCGCTGCTCGGAGCTCACGCCGGTCTTGAGATGGCGGATCATGCTGGGGATTCCTCTTCTGGTGCGGCTTCCGGGATCCTGCGGCCTTCCGGACGCCGGACATTCTACCCGCGCTCCCGCATGCCACGCCGTCGGCCACGATGCGCCGTGCGAGACGGCATCACGGCCGTATGCCCCGCCGCATCGTCCATGGCGCGGTTGTTCGTCTCCGCCGCATCATCGCCCTCGGCCGGCCTCTTCCACGGCACTCAGCCCGGCGGGAGGGTCGCGACCTCGATCGGCGACTGCATGTGCACCACGGCCCGCGCGTGGATCGGCACCCGCCCCTGCGCCAGGCAGAGCTGGTCGAACGGATCGGACAGCGCGGCGCGCAGCAGAGCCGGCACGATATCGCGGATCAGCGGCATCACCAGCAGTCGGCAGTAGCGCACCCGGATCGCGAGCACGTTGGCCTCGCGCAGGGTCTGCCCGGACGTGGCGCCCAGCGGATTGCGCACGTCCAGGCCATCGTTGGGGATGACGCGGCGACCGGCGTCGTCGATTTCCGCGAAGTCCGCCGCGGCCGCCGCCGTCGGGTTCTCGATCCACAGCCGCGTCAGATCGGGACGCAGGACTTCCGCCGTGGCGCGCACCAGCGCGCGGGCGCTGACCGCGACGCCTTCCCCCGCGCCCTGGCCACGCAGCACCGCGACGGCGTCGACCGGCGCGAACAGCGGCACCAGCGCACGGGCTAGCGCCGCGCGCATGCGCGCCTCGCTCGCGCCGCTGACTGCGCCCGTGCGGGCGGCCTCGAATGTGGCGTAGTCGAGCGCATGGCGCGCCACCACGAGCTGCGCGAGCTCGAGCGTGGCGAAGGTCAACGGCAGCAGGACCAGGATGCCGGCGAGCAGGAACTCGACCAGCGCGACACCCGCGGCTGGCGTGGACCGCGACGCGCGCTGGTGGGACGTCGGCACGCGCGATGACATCCGGTGCGGCGACGGCCGGTGCTGCTGCGTCGGCAGCGGCTGTGGCTGCGGCGATGGCACCGATGGCTGTGATGGCTGTGGCAGTGGCCGTGGTGGGGGTGGCGACGAATGAGAGTCCGAGCGCCGTAACATCGAACGACACGGTGCAGTGACCGTTGCGGTGCCGTCGGCACCGAGCCGCTGGCCGGCCCGCAGGCCGAGCACGCGCGCCATGCCCGCAGGCAGCTCCCAGGCCGCGGCCGCACCTCGGCACCAGGCGAGGCGCCAGGGTGGCAGATCGTTCACCAGACGGCGGATGCGCCCATCGGCGTCGACGAACGCCACGTCGATCGCGATGCGCATGCCGAAGCTGTGCACTGCGGCGCAGGGGCGCAGTTCCAGCACGACTCCCGGCGCGGCCGGCGAGCGACCCAGCAGGCCGATCGCACGCTGACGGAACGTCGTGGCGCGGCGCACCAGAATGCCCGTACGCCGCGAGTCCACCGTGAGCTCGAGACAAGTCGCGGGCGCGAAGCCGGACGAGGACGAAGGAGATTTCATGGAGACTCGAGGAAGCGGATTGCGACCGGGAACGCGAGCACCAGGAAAGTGCACGGAAAGATGCAGAGGATCAGGGGCGCGAGCAGTTTGACCGGAGCTTCGAGCGCGAGGCGCTCGGCGCGGGCGAAGCGCTCGTTGAGGCGCTGGTCGGCCTGGCTGCGCAGCACACCGGCCAGGCTGCCGCCGTTGGACTCCGCCTGCACCAGCGCCGCGACCAGCGAGGTCACGGCCGGCGTGTCGACCCGCTCGGCCAGGGCTCGCAGTGCGTCGGCGCGCAAGCGGCCGGAACGCAGATCGTTCTGCACGCGCGCGAACGCCCGCCGCAGCGGACTCTCGGGCATGCGCGCGGTCGCGACCTGCAATGCCGTGCTCAATGCGCTGCCCGCCTCGAGCGCCAGCGTCAGCATGTCGACGTAGACCGGCAGGTCGCGCAGGATCTGCCAGGCCCGACGGACGATCGCATCGCGCAGCCACAGTACCGGCCAGGCCGCGACCAGCAAGCCGGCGAGCAGGCCGGCCAACGGCATCGGCCAGGACGAGCTGGCGAGGATCACTGCGATCACGGCATGCAGCGCCAGCAGCACGACCCAGGTCTGCGGCGACAGCGCCTCCTCGAGCTCCGCAGCCCGCAGCCAGCGATGCACGCGCTCGCGCAGCGCGAGCGGCAGGCGCGGCCCCAGGGGTTCGGACAGCGCCAGCAGCAGCGGCAGCTGCAGGCTCACCCAGGCCGGCAAAGGCTCGCGCGTGGCGGCGGCCGCGGCGGCGCGGCGCGCCTCGACGAGACGCGGCGCGGCGCTCGCTGCCATGCGCGCGAGCACGAGCATCGCGGTCACGACTGCCATGAATGCGAGCAACCCGACCAGAGCGGATCCCGTCGCCGTCATACGTCGATCCGCACGATCTTGCGGATCAGCAGCGCGCCGATGGTCTCCAGTACCGCCACCACGCCGACGACCAGCCAACCCAGCGGCGTCACGACCAGGCGACTCATCGGCCCCGGCTCGATCAGGTACAGCACGGCAGCCACACCGATCGGCAACGCACCGACGATCACACCCTGCATCCGGCCCTGCGCCGTCAGAGCCCGGATCCTCTCCTCCATGGCCACGCGCCGACGCACCGCAGCGGCGAGACGCTCGAGCGCTTCGGCGAGCCCGCCGCCGAGATCGCGCGAGATCGCCAGCGTCGCGACCAGCATGCGCACGTCGTGCAGGGCGCTGCGACGCGCGAACCCCTCCAGCGCCTCCTCGAGCGGCAGGCCCATGCGATGCTGGCGCAGCACGAGCGCGAGCTCCTGGGAGACGGGGTGCGGCTGGTGCCGCGGCACCAGCTCCAGCGCCTGCCAGAGCCCGAGGCCACCGCGCAGCCCGGCAGCGACGCTGGCGATCGCATCCGGCAGCTGGCGCTGCAGGACGGCGAGACGACGACGACGCAGGCGACGATGCGCGAGGCTCGGGAGCACGAGCACCGCCGCGGCGGCCACGCCCGCGAGCCAGGCACGGCCCGTCGTGAGCCAGAGCGCGGCAGGAACGACGACGAGTGCGGCCAGGTTCAGCTGCAGGAAACGCCGCGGCTCGATGAAGACGAAGAGCTCGGTCAGCTCGACGCGCGTCAGCCGCTCGAGCCGCTG
>JADLDF010000511.1 GCA_020846815.1 Gammaproteobacteria bacterium
ATGCGGCTCGCGCTCTGCGACAGGCTCTGCGCCAGCGACTGGCAGTCGGTGAAATAGGCGTTGACGATGACCTGCTGCTGGCGCGCCAGCGTCTCGCGCAGCGTCTTGGCGTGCACGTCGGGATGGCAGTCCATGTCGCCGCCGACCCAGCTGCCGAAGCGGATGATGGTCGGCAGCACCAGCGACTCGGCCTGCACGCCGTAGGCCTTTTCGAGCGCCAGCGCGAGCTCGTCGTAGAACGTGGGCACGAGCCGGTACAGCACCTCGGCGAGGTAGAAGATCACGTGCTCGCGCTCGTCGGCGACCGTCAGGCGCTCGCGCGGATGCTCCTCGGTCTGCCAGGCCGTGGTCATCTCGGTGCGCACCCGCCCCCAGATGCTGCGCTTTTCGTTCGGCGCCAGCGTCGGATCCAGGCGATTGAACAGCAGTCCTGCGACACGCTGCTGCTTGCGCAGCATGGTGCGCCGCGCGGACTCGTTCGGATGGGCCATGAACACCGGCTCGATGCGCAGGCCGTCGAGCAGCGCGAACACCTCCTCGAGCGGCAGACCCGCGGCCTTGAGCTGGCCGATCGCATCGCCGATGCCGCCGGGCTGCGGCCGGTCGCCGTCGCTGAGGAAGTACTCGCGTCGACGGCGGATGCGGTGGACCTTCTCGGCGAGGTTGACCGCCTGGAACCACATCGAGAATGCTCGCTCGAGGTCGCGCGCGACCCCCGTCGGCCGGTCGCGGGCACTCAGCGCGAGCTCGGCCGCGGCCGCAGCGTCGCCGTTGCGACGGCGGATCGCGAGCCCGCGGTCGTGCTCGACCAGGTCGAACAGGGCCTGGCCGCCTTGCTCGCGCAGGATCTCGCCGACCAGGCCACCGAGCTCGTGCACGTCCTCGCGCAGCGCCGCATGGCGCGGCGGGAACTGGATGTCGTTGCGGCTGCTCATCGTAGGCTCGGAGGGCGCCGTCTGGGCGGGCTCGGCTTCGGCAGGGTACTCTTCCGCAAGACCGCCGGGAGTGGTACCTCAAACGGCAAACGCCGGCACGAGGCCGGCGTTTGCCACACCCTGCACCCGGGATCGGCCGACCTCTCAGAAACGGTAACCGACCTCGATGGAGACGCGGCGCTCCGCGCCCGGGTGGATGAACGCGCCGCCGAACTCCGGCGCCGGGATGACCTCCTGCAGGAACTTCTCATCGGTGACGTTCTTGCCGATCAGGGCCACCGACCAGTGGTCCGAGGCCAGCCCGAAGCGCGCATCGACCGTACCGAACTTGTCGCGCTCGGCGTTGGTGTAGTTGCCGGGCAGGAAGGCGACGGTATTGTTGTCCTGGGACTGGATCACGTGGAACCAGGTCGGGCCGACAAGGTTGTAGTAGGCGCTCGCCTGCAGCCGCCAGGTCTCGCCGACCGGCACGTCGAACTCGGCGCCGAGCGTCGCCGTGTAGTCCGGCGTGTACGGCGACTCGTTGCCCACCGAGGCCGGGCGCGAGGTGTTGGCGCGGATCTCGCTCATGATGCGGCTGTAGCCGGCGACCAGGCGCAGGTCGTCGGTGACTCTGTAGTTCGCCGACAGCTCGGCGCCGCGCAGCGTCACCTCGTCGATGTTGTTGACGACGCGCAGCAGGCCGAACTGGCCGACCAGGAACTCGAAGAACTGCATGTCGTCGACCGAGGTGTAGAACAGCGAGCCCTCGAGCGACAGCCGGCGATCGAGCACGTTCGCCTTGAAGCCGACCTCCGAGGCGCTGGACTTCTCCTTGTCGTAGTCGTCGCGCACCAGCACCGAACGGTAGGTCGGCCGCGGGTTCGCCGGCGTACAATTGTTGGGTTGCCCGGCCGGGCCCACGCCCGTGAAGCAGTTGATGAACAGGTCGACCGTGGCCGCCGAGCCGCTGTTGTTGAAGCCGCCGCTCTTGAAGCCCACGCCCCAGTTCGCGTACCAGGTCCACTCGGCCGACGGCTGCCAGGTCAGCGACACCTTGGGCTGGAACTGCGAGAATTTGCGCTCGCGGTCCGCGATCACGCCCGAGGGGTTGATCGCAGGATTCAGCGCCGGATTCAGCGGCGCATTGCCGGTGAACACGCCGTCGAAGGGGTTGTAGTCGAAATACGTGGTGCGCGCGGCCGTCGGCACGAGGTTCTTGACCTCGCGCTCCTCGACGTCGTAGCGCAGCGCCAGTGCCGCCTCGACCTCGTCCGTGACGTCGTAGGCGAAGTTGGCGAAGCCGGCGTAGACGTCGCTCTTGAAGTTGTCCCAGACCAGCTGCTCGGTGGCATTGGGCTGGCCACGCGGGATGTACAGCTGCGGGATCACGCGACCGGCGTTCTCGATGCCGGTCGAGATGCCGACCTCGCGGTCGATGTTGAGGTAGTAGAGACCCGCGAGCCAGCGCAGGCGTTCATCGCCCGAGGACGCAAGGCGCAGCTCGAAGCTGACGTCCTCCTGGTTGCGGACCTGATACTGCGTGCCGTCACAGGAGGTGGCCGTGTACGGGCCCAGAGTTGAAGTGGCCGGGGTGGCCCCATAGACCTGCGGCAGCGGCGCCGCGAAGCCGGCGACGCCGTTCGGCGGCGCGGTGCGCAGCGAGTTGATGCAGGTGGGCTCGGCCCAGAAGAAGCCGTAGGTCGCGCTGGTGCCGTCCGAGCCGAGATCGTTCTTGATGTCGCTGTAGAGCGTCCAGGCGGTCAGCTTGCCGAAAGACAGATCCTGGTCCCATTTCAGCGAGACATCGAGCGCTTCCTGGTTGTTGTACGAATCCATGTTGTTGACGAAGGTGAACTGGTGCTGGTTCACGTCCTCGTTCAGCAACGGGAAATTCAGGATATTGGCGAGCGTAGCGGCGAGGAAGTTCGCGTTGAACGAAATCGATGCGGCATCGACCTCGCCGTAATGCGCCTTGATGTCCAGCGTCGAGCCGTCGGTCGGCTCGAACATCACGCGCGCGTTGACGTTCCAGCCCTCGTAGTCGTCGACGTTGTGCTGCTTGGAATACGAATTGAAGAAGAAGCCGTCGGTCTTGCGGTAGTCGCCGGTGAGCTTCCAGCCCGCGCGGTCCGTCAGCGGCCCGGAGAACACGAAAGCGCCGGTCTGGGTGCTGTCCTCGCCGTAGCCGAGCTTGACGTTGCCCTCGAACTCGCTGCCGGGCCTGGTGGTCGTGACGATGATCGCGCCGGCCGCGGCGTTGCGGCCGTAGATGGCGCCCTGCGGACCCTTGACGACCTCGACCTGCTTTAGGTCAGCGTATTCGCGGTTGAAGGCCGCGGGGTTGGTCTGCAGTACGCCGTCGATGATCAGCGCGAAGCTGTTCTCGGCGTCGCGCGCACCGTTGATGCCGCGGATGTTCACCTGTGCGTCGCCGACCTCGGCGGCCTGCACCAGCGAGACACCCGGCGTCAGGCGGATGAAGTCGCCGGCACGTTCGACTGCCGCGGCTGCGAGCGTCTCGGAGGTGATCGCGGTGATCGCCGCCGGCACGTCCTGCAGGTTTTCCGCGCGCTGGCGCGCCGTGGTGACGACGACTTCCTCGAGTGCTCCGGCCGAGGCGTCCGCCTGCTGCGCGACCGCGACCTGGCCCGAGGCGGAGGCCGCGGCGGCCGCCAGCGTCAGGCTGACAAAACGCGAGACCTTGCTTGCCCGCATGGTGTGCATCGATGGTTCCCCAGAAGATGGATTGGTGGCTGCGGACGCCAAACCTTAAGCGGCCCGCAGGCCGCGCGATCCTAACATGGGTGGCTCGCACGCAACCAAGAAGCAGCCCATTATCTCCGTCTTGTTGCAAGCGAACCACAGAGTGGCCGTGCGGTCTCCGGGCAGCTCGGCAACGGCCTGCGCGTTCCGCGTCCAGTTTGGGCATCATCGCCGCGCCGCCACCGATTCAGGAGTCCCTCCCGTGACCGTATCCGCCATGCCTCCCGTTCCCGCGATCGACATCGTTTCCGGCATCTGGACCCAGGAGGCTCTGTCCTTTCGGCCGGGCTGGCAGGAGCAGTTCTTCGCCGGGAAGATGAAATCCAAGACCGACATGGCAGGCGTTAGCCTCGAGCAGCACCTCGAACAGATGGATTCGGCAGGCATCGAGCGCGCCTTCCTGTTCGCGCCCAAGGTCGGTCGCAAGGGTCTTCCCGGCAGCTTCCATCTGCCCTATGAGATCGTGGCGCGCGCGGTCGAGAAGTACCCGGGCCGCTTCCATGGCCTGGCCGGCATCGACCCTTTCGAGGGCATGAACGGCGTGCGCGCACTCGAGGACGCGGTGCGCAACATGGGCTTCATCGGCGCCCACGTCTACCCGCACTGGTACGACCTGCCGCCCGACCATGCCAAGTACTACCCGTTCTACGCCAAGTGCTGCGAGCTCGGCGTGCCGATCCAGATGCAGGTCGGGCAGTCGATGGTCTATTCGAAGGAGGCGCCGATGCGCAGCGTCGGCCGGCCGATCCTGCTCGACGGCATCGCCTGTGACTTCCCGGAGCTGAAGCTGATCGGCATCCACGTCGGCATCCCGTGGACCGACGAGATGATCGCGATGGCCTGGAAGCACGAGAACGTCTACATCGGCTCCGACGCCCACAGCCCGAAGTACTGGCCCGAGGCTTTCGTGAAGTACATCGACTCCTACGGCCAGGACAAGGTGCTGTTCGGCACCGACTTCCCGGTGCTCGGCTTCCGGCGCACCATGGACGAGGTGTTGGGGCTGAAGCTGCGCGAAGCGCCGCTGCGCAAGTTCCTGCGCGACAATGCGCTGAAGGTCTACGGCCTCAAACCGTGAACGGCGCGGGGCGGTGCCACAGAGCCCGCCCCGCCTCGCCTCGGCCGGCTCGCAGACCGCGCGGCGCATTGCTCACGCTCTGCGGCTCATCGGCGGTCCGCGGCCCATGCCGGCTTCGCCCGGCGCACCGCGGTGTCCCGCCTCGCGGCGACGCTCAGTCGCCACCCTCCGCGACCGTTGCAGCGGCCTGCTCGGCCGTCATCGCCGCCCCGCTGGCGGTGAGCCGCGCGATCTCTTCGGCGCCGAGGCCGGCCTCGCGCAGCACTTCCTCGGTGTGCTCGCCGAGCCGCGGCGCATGGCGCCTGATAGAGGCTGGGGTCGAGCCGAAGTTCACCGGGAATTTCGGCAGGCGCAGCGTGCCTTCGGTGGGATGCTCGACGGTCTGCCAGAAGCCCGTGGCCTGCAGGTGCGGGTCGACCGCGAGGTCCTCGAGCGAATTGACGACGATCGTCGGCACGCCCGACTTGTCGAACAGCTCGAGCCATGCCTTGGTCGTGCGCGTGGCCATGATCTCGCCGGTCTTGGAGTAGGTGTCGTCGATGTTGCGCACGCGATCGGCGAGCGTGCGGAAGCGCGGGTCCTCGATCAGCTCCGGATGGTTCGTCAGCTTGCAGAACTTCTCCCAGTGCGCATCGAGGTACGGCAGGATCGCGATGTAGCCGTCGAGCGTCTTGTAGGGCTTGCGGTGATGGCTCATGAGGCGGGTATAGCCGGGCGCGCCCTTCGGCGGCTCGAAGGTCATGCCCCAGAGATGCTCGGCCATGACGAAGTTGACCATGGTCTCGAACATCGGCACCTCGAGCTCCTGGCCCTCGCCGGTGCGCTCGCGGTTGAACAGCGCCGCGAGCACGCCGTAGACGACGGTGATCGCCGTGGTCTTGTCGGCGACCACGGTCGGCAGGTAGCGCGGCTCGCCGAGCACCATCTTGTTGAGCATCGCGATGCCGCTGACGGCCTGGATGGAGTCGTCGAGCGCACCGAGCGCACCGTAGGGGCCGTTCTTCGAGTAGCCGTAGGCGCCGCAGTAGATGATCTTCGGGTTGACCTTCTTCAGGTCGGCGTAGTCCAACTTGAGCTTGGTCATGACCTGCGGGCGGTTGTTGTGCACGAACACGTCCGCATCCTTGACCAGCGCCAGCAGCGCGTCGCGCGCGCCCGGCTTGCGCAGGTCGAGCACCAGGCTGCGCTTGTTGCGGTTGCAGGTGAGATAGAGGGCCGACATGCCGGCGTTGCGGCTCGCGCCGAGCGTGCGGTTGCTGTCGCCGCGCGGCTGCTCGATCTTGATGACCTCCGCACCCATGTCCGCGAGCATCTGGCAGGCCCAGGGGCCGAGCACGACGCTCGTCATCTCGATGATCTTCACACCATGCAACGGACCTGGC
>JADLDF010000512.1 GCA_020846815.1 Gammaproteobacteria bacterium
AGGTTGTCGCCGCTGATGCAGGCGGCGCAGCAGACCACGGCGCCGATCATGATCGCGGCGACCGGGCCGAGCTCGGCGTTGCGGCCCATGAGGCCGAGCAGCACCACGGCCGCGAACAGGATGGTCGCGATGGTGATGCCCGAGACCGGGTTGTTCGACGAGCCGACGAGACCTGCCATGTAGGCCGAGACCGAGCAGAACAGGAAGCCGGCGACGACCATGATCAGCGTCATCGGGCCGCTGACGGCGAGCGAGCCGGTGATGGTCTGGTACAGCGCCCAGAGCGGCAGCGTGAACAGCACGATGCCGGCCAGCACCCATTTCATCGGCAGGTCGCGCTCGGTGTCGGGCAGCGTGCCGGCGCCCGCGCCGGCGCGCGCCGCGGCGAGGCCGCTCCTGACGCCCGAGAGCAGCGACCTGCGGGTGCTGATCAGCGCCCAGATGCCGCCGACCAGCATCGCGCCGACGCCGAGATAGCGGATCTGCCGCGACCAGAGCGCGCCGGCGGCTTCCTCGGCCGGCAGTCCCGCGAGCGCGTTCGCGAGCTCGGCATTGCCCGGCAGCACGTAGGCCGCATAGATCGGGATCGCGACGTTCCAGGAGATCATGCCGCCGATCAGCACCAGCACGCCGATGTTCAGGCCGACGATGTAGCCGACGCCGAGCAGCGCCGGCGAGAGGTTGGTGCCGAAGTAGGCGATCGCGCCGCCGGGCAGGAAACTCGCCGCGGCGGCGGTGTCGGGGAAGAGGCGCAGGCCGCTGGCTGCGGCGAGCTTGGCGAGCCCGCCGCCGAGCGCGCTGCCACCGAGGATCCTGAGGCCCGCGGCCGGGTTCTCGCCGGTGCGCAGCACTTCGGCCGCGGCCTTGCCCTCGGGGAAGGCGAGGTTCTGCTCGACGATCAGCGAGCGGCGCAGCGGCACCGAGAACAGCACGCCGAGGATGCCGCCGAGCCCGGCGATCGCCAGCACCCAGGCGAAGCGGAAGTCGCTCCAGTAGCCGAGGATCACCAGCGCCGGAATCGTGAAGATCACGCCCGAGGCGATCGACGAACCGGCCGAGGCGCCGGTGGCGACGATGTTGTTCTCGAGTATTCCACTCTTTCCGGCACCGCCGCCGAGCAGCCGCAGCACCGCCATCGACACCACGGCCGCGGGGATCGCCGAGGCGATGGTCATGCCGGCGAACAGGCCGAGATAGGTGTTCGCGGCCGCGAGGATCATGGCCAGCAGGATCGCCAGCACGACGGCGCGCAGCGTGAGCTGCGGCACCACCGCGCTCATTTGACGTCGCCCATCCACTTGCGGAGCACCGGCGAGAGCAACAGCAGCAGCACGCCGGCGCCGCCGGCGATCAGGATCATCTGCATGAACTGCCCCGGCATCGCGCTCGCATCCGACGAGCCGACGTGGCCGCCGATCAGGCCGGCGAAGGTGTTGCCGACCGCGGCGCCGAGGAACCAGGTGCCCATCATCTGGCCGACGAAGCGCTTCGGCGCGAGCTTGGTGACGTTCGAGAGGCCGACCGGCGAGAGGCAGAGCTCGCCAAAGGTGTGCAGCAGGTAGGTCAGCAGCAGCCAGCTCGGCGCGACCTTGCCGCCCGAGGCGACGACGAGCTGCGCGGCCCACATGATGACGCCGAAGCCGGCGGCCAGCAGCAGCAGCGCGAGGCCGAACTTGGCCGGCGCGGACGGATCGAGGTTGCGCGCGCCGAGCGACACCCAGATCCAGGCGAAGAACGGCGCGAACAGCACGACGAAGATCGGGTTCGCGGACTGGTACCACGAGGCCGGGTGCACGCCCTCGGGGAACATGCCGCCGAGCAGCGAGCGGTCGGTGTAGTCCTGCGCGAACAGGTTGAACGTGGTCGCGGCCTGCTCGAAGCCCGCCCAGAACAGCGCCGCGCAGAGGAAGAACACCGCGATCACCGCGACCCGGCCGCGCTCGCCGGGCTCGAGCTTCGCGATCAGCAGCACGTACGCGAAGAACACGAAGCCGAGCGTCACCATGCCGTAGCCGAAGATCTGGGCGAGGCCGGTGATCGTCACCGGGATCACGCCCGAGAACAGCAGCGCAGCGGCGACGATCACCATGGCGCAGCCGATCCAGACCATCCGCCAGCCGCCGCGGCGCTCGGTCTCGGATACGCCTTGCGGCGGCGCGCCGGCGTTGCCGAGATACTTTTCGGTGAGCTTGTACTGTGCCACGCCGAGCAGCATCGCGAGGCCGGCGACGAAGAAGCCGCCGCGCCAGTTCCAGGCCTCGCCGATCGTGCCGGCGACCAGCGGCGCGAGCAGCGCGCCGAGATTGATGCCCATGTAGAAGATCGAGAACCCGGCATCGCGCCGCGCGCCGGGCTGACCCTCGTAGAGCGCGCCGACGATGGCGGAGATGTTCGGCTTCAGCAGCCCGACGCCGATGACGATGGTCGCGAGGCCGAGATAGAACACGCCGGGCGTCGCCGGAATGGCGAGGATGAAGTTGCCGAGCGCGATGATGAGGCCGCCCCAGAACACTGCGCGGCGCTGGCCGATGAGCCGGTCGGCGATCCAGCCGCCGGGCAGCGAGCCGAGGAAGACGGCGCCCGTATAGAGGCCGTAGACCGCACCCGCGGTCTCGCGGTCGATGCCGAAGCCGGGGTTGGCGCCGTCGGTCGCGGCGACCAGGAACAGCACCAGCAGCGCGCGCATGCCGTAGTAGGTGAAGCGCTCGAAGAACTCGGTCATGAACAGCGTGGCGAGGCCACGCGGGTGACCGAAAAAAGTGCGCTCCTCGGGCCGGGACGCGCCGTTGGCCGTCGTGCTGCTGCTCGTCTGGTTCATGCGATGACTCCCCCTGTCCGCCGGGGTCGGCACCCGCGCCGTCAGGCCCGGGTCGCCGGCCGCTGCGCTGTTTTGCCGCCAGTGTGAGTGATCCCGGCGTGGCTCGGCAATCGGCGCGCGCTCGACCTGCCCGGCCCGGCATGCCTCGCGGGATGGACGTCTCCCGCCGGGTTTGGAGTGGCAGTCTCGAGCCCGGGCGTCGGCTTCGGCTCAGGCCCAGGCCCAGGCACGTTGGTTCAGGTTCAGGTGGCGGCTCGACTTCGAGCGTCGCTCAGGCTCGGACATCGGCTCAGACCTGGGTGACGGGCTCGGACGTGGGCGGCGGCTCAGGCCTGGGCGTCGTCGGCCTCGCCGGTCGTGGCGTCGTCGGCCTTGCGCGAGCGGTTCATGAGGCGCGCCATCAGCAGGCCGCCCTCGTAGAGCAGGTACATGGGCACGGCCATTATGGTCTGCGACACGGCGTCGGGCGGCGTCAGGATCGCGGCGACCACGAACATGCCGATCAGCACGTAGCCGCGCGCGGCGGCGAGCTTCTCGACCCGCACCATGCCGGTGAGCACCAGCAGCACGACGACCACCGGCACCTCGAATGCGATGCCGAAGCACAGGAACATCGTCAGGATGAAGTCCATGTAGCTGGCGATGTCGGTCATCATGCGCACGCCGTCCGGCGTCGTCTTCGCGAAGAAGTCGAACATCACCGGGAACACGAAGAAGTAGGCGAACGCGACGCCGACGTAGAACAGCACGACCGACGACAGCAGCAGCGGTACTGCGAAGCGCTTTTCGTGACGGTAGAGGCCGGGCGCGACGAAGGCCCAGACCTGGTAGAGCACCACCGGCATGGCGAGGAACAGGCCGACGAAGAACGACAGCTTGAACGGCGTCATGAACGGCGAGATCACGCTGGTCGCGATCAGCGAGGAGTCCTTCGGCAGCTTCGCGATCAGCGGCTGCGCGAGCAGCG
>JADLDF010000513.1 GCA_020846815.1 Gammaproteobacteria bacterium
GCGGCGCGTTGCGCGCGAGCGATGCCGTGTGCACCCACCGGGACGCCGTCGGCGTCCCAGCCGCGCGGCCGAAACGGGTACAATGCGCGCGCCCCAAGGACTGTGGGCACGAGGCCCCTCTGGCCATGCCGGCCGACTCCTACACGACTTCCGATTCCGCATCGCGCATTCGCCGCCCACCTCCCGGACTGCTGGTCGTCGCCGGTGTCCTCGCCCTGCTGATCGCGGTCGCGCTGTGGCGCACGCTGTCCAGCGGCGGCGCGCCGCGCAAGCCGAGCGCGCTGCCGCGGGTCACGATCGTCGCGCCGGCGCTCGCCGAGGTCGAGGATACGGTGACCTTCACGGGCACGATCTCGGCGCGGGACGAGATGCCGATCACGGTCGAAGGCGAGGGGGGGCGCATCTCGGCGGTGCTGGTCGAGATCGGTGACCGCGTGCGTGCCGGTCAGGTGCTGGCGCGGCTCGACACCTCGGTGCTGCAGCCCCAGGTGGGCAGCCTCGCTGCGGCGCTGGACGAGGCGCGTGCCAATGCCGAGCTCGCGCAGGCCGACTACCGGCGCGCCGCGGCGGTCGCCGATTCCGGTGCGCTGTCGGCACAGGAGATCGAGCGCCGGCGCTCGGTGGCGCTCGCCGCCGATGCCAAGGTCCAGGTGGCCGCCGCGCAGCTCCAGGAGGCGCGGGCACGACTGCGCCGCACCGAGATCCGGGCACCGCAGGCGGGCCTGGTGTTGACGCGCACCGCCGAGGTTGGGCAGACGGCCACCGGCGCGGGCGAGCCGCTGTTCCGGCTCAGTCGCGACGGCCAGGTCGAGCTACGCGGCCAGGTTGCCGAGCAGGACCTGCCACGGCTCGCACCGGGGCAGGGGGTCGAGGTGCGCGTCACCGGCGTGGCGACGCCGTTCACGGGCAAGGTGCGGCTGCTGGGCGCCGTGATCGACCCCAAGACGCGCCTCGGCAGCGTCCGCGTCGACCTCGAGCCCCATCCCAACCTGCGCCCGGGTGCGTTCGCCCGCGCCGAGGTCGAAGTCGGACGCGGCCGCCGTCCGCTGCTGCCGCAGAGTGCGGTGCTGTCGGACGTCGACGGCTCCTACGTGATGACCGTGGGCGCCGACGGCACGATTGCGCGCCGGCCGGTCACCGTGGCCGGTTCGCAGCGCGAGGGACTGGTGATCTCCTCGGGGCTGCAAGGGGGCGAGCGCGTCGTGCTCACGGCCGGGCCGTTCCTGCGCCTCGGTGAGAAGGTCGACGCGGTGCCGCTCGTGGCCGGTGGTACGACCGCCGGTGGCGGCGCGCCAGCGGCGCGCGCGGTCGCACCGCCGTGAGGAACATCTCCGCCTGGGCCATCCGCCACCCGACGCTGCCGATCGTCCTGTTCGTCGTGCTGGCCTTCGTCGGCATCGTCTCGTTCATCCGTCTGCCGATCAATCTCAATCCCGACGTCTCATTCCCGCTGGTCAGCGTCTCGGTGACGCAACCGGGTGCCGCGCCGAGCGAGATCGAGACCCAGGTCACGCAGAAGATCGAGGCCGCGGTCGCCAGCATCGGCGACGTGCGCAGCCTCACCTCGCGGGCGATCGAGGGCTATACCAACCTCATGATCGAGTTCCAGATCGGTACGCCGATCGACCGCGCCGTCAGCGACGTGCGCGACGCGATCTCGAAGGTGCGCGCCGATCTGCCCGAGGGCATCCAGGAGCCGCTGGTGCAGCGCATCGACGTCGACGGCGGCGCGATCGCGTACTACGCGGTCACGACCTCGACCCAGACCCCCGAACAGCTGAGCTGGTTCATCGACGACACGATCAGCCGCCGTCTCGCCTCGATCGCCGGCGTGGCCCAGGTGTCGCGCACCGGCGGGGTCGACCGCGAGATCCGCGTCGAGCTCGACCCGGCGCGCATGCAGGCGCTCGGCATCACCGCGGTCGAGGTCAACCAGCAGATCCGCCAGCTGAACCTCGACGTCGCCGGCGGCCGGGCGCAAGTCGGCGGCGGCGAGCAGGCGATCCGCGTACTCGGCGGGGCGCGCTCGGCGGAGGCGTTGGGCGATACCCAGATGGCGCTGCCGGGCGGGCGGCTGGTGCGGCTGCGTGACATCGCCGACGTGCGCGACAGCGTCGGCGAGATCCGCTCCATGTCACGGCTCAACGGGCGGCTGTCGACCAGCTTCGGCGTGTTCCGCGCGCGCGGCTACTCCGACGTCAGCGTGCTCGACGCGGTCGAGGCGGAGCTCGAGAAGATCCGTGCCGAGACGCCCGGGGTCGAGATCAGCCGCGTGTTCACCACCGTCGACAATACGCGCCGCTCGTACCGTGCGGCGCTGATCGCGATGTTCGAGGGCTCGGTGCTCGCGGTGCTGGTCGTGTTCCTGTTCCTGCGCGACTTTCGCGCGACCGCGATTTCGGCGCTGGCCATCCCGTTGTCGGCGATCCCGACCTTCGCCTTCATGCAGAGCATGGGTTTCACGCTGAACTCGATCAGCCTGCTGGCGCTGTCGCTGGTCGCCGGCGTGCTGGTCGACGACGCGATCGTCGAGATCGAGAACATCGTGCGCCACATGCGCATGGGCAAATCCGGCTACCGCGCCGCGATCGAGGCTGCCGACGAGATCGGCCTCGCGGTGGTCGCGACCTCGGCGACCATCATCGCGGTGTTCCTGCCGGTCAGCTTCATGGGTGGCTTCACCGGGCAGTATTTCAAACAGTTCGGCCTGACAGTGGCCGCGGCCGTGTTCTTCTCGCTGCTGGTCGCGCGCCTGATCACGCCGCTGGTGGCGGCCTACACGCTGCGGCCGCACGAGCAGATCCGCTCGGCCGACGGGCCGCTGATGACGCGCTATCTCGAGATGCTGCGCTGGTGCCTCGAGCACCGCAAGACGACGCTGCTCGCGGGCATCACCTTCCTGCTGGTCTCGATGGGCTTGTTCGTCGTGATCCCCAAGTCCTTCGTGCCGGACGGCGACTTCTCGACCTCACAGCTGACCATCGAGCTGCCGCCCGGCGTGCGGCTCGAGGAAACGGCGCGCATCGCGAGCATCGCCGCCGGCATCGTCTCCAAATACTCGGAAGTCTCGAACGTCGTCGAGTCGATCGGCGGCGGCGAGGACGGCGAGGTGCGCAAGGCGACGCTGTACATCACGCTGGTGCCGCGCGAGCAGCGCGAGCTGACACAGAAGCAGTGGGAAAAACTCGTCACACCCGAGCTCGCCGCAGTGCCCGACGCGCGCGTCTCGTTCATCGGCGGGCAGGGCGGCGGTGGCCGGCCGATCACGCTGTACCTGACGGGCTCGGACTCGGCGGCGCTGCAGAAGGCGGCCGAGGACGCCGTCGCGCAGATGCAGGGCCTCGCCGAGCTCAGCGATCCGCGCATCGACGGCGACCTGCAGCGGCCCGAGATCGTCGTGCGGCCGCGGCTCGACCTCGCCGCCGAGCTCGGTGTCTCGGTGGCGAGCATCGGCCAGACGATCCGCATCGCGACCATCGGCGACATTCCGCAGAACGCCGCCAAGTTTTCGCTCAGCGACCGCCAGATCCCGATCCGGGTGAGCCTGGTCGAGGGCTCGCGCCGCGACTTCGCGACGCTCGAGAACCTGCCGGTGCCGACTGCGGCCGGCGACACGGTGCCGCTGAAGGCCGTGGCCGACATCGTCTTCGCGCAGGGCCCCTCGACGATCCGCCGCTACGGCCAGCAGAGACGCCTGATGATCACCTCCGACCTCAACGGCGTCGAGCTCGGATCGGCGATGGCGCGGGTCTATGCGCTGCCGGCATTGCGCGAGCTGCCCGAGGGCGTGCGGCTGGTCGAGAAGGGCGATGCCGAGTTCATGAAGGAGCTGTTCGACAACTTCCTGCTGGCCATGGCTGCCGGCGTGCTCATGGTGTTCGCGGTGCTGGTGCTGCTGTTCCAGCGGGTGTTCCAGCCGATCACGATCCTGTCGGCGCTGCCGCTGTCCATCGGCGGCGCGATCCTCGCGCTGATGCTGCTCGGCAAGCCGTTCTCGATGCCGGTCGTCATCGGTTTCCTGATGCTCATGGGCATCGTCGGCAAGAACTCGATCCTGCTGGTCGACTTCGCGATCGAGGAGATCCGTGCCGGGCGCTCGCGCACCGAGGCGCTGCTCGAGGCCGGCCACAAGCGCGCGCGGCCGATCGTCATGACCACGGTCGCCATGGTCGCGGGTATGCTGCCGGCCGCGCTCGGCACGGGCGGCGACAGCGGCTTTCGCGCGCCGATGGGCGTGGCGGTGATCGGCGGGCTGATCACCTCGACACTGCTGACGCTGGTGATCGTGCCGGCCTTCTTCACGCTGATCGACGACCTGGAGCGCTGGTTCGCGCCGCGCATCGCCGCGCGGGTCAACCTCGCCGATCGCGAAGAAGTCCGGCCGGCCGGACCCGAGGCCCGACCGGCCGGCTGAGAGACCCGTGGACCAGGAGGCGCCCACGGGCTGGATCTCGGACAGACCGGAGCTCGTCCGCCGGCTGTTGGATGCGAGTCTGGGCAGCAGGGTTTGAAGCCACAATGGACCCGGGGACGAAACCGTGACGACGCGGGACGAACCCGTGAGCCACGGCAAGGGCGGAGCGGAGTAGGCCCTGGCGTCGCGTGTGGAGCCGGCCTTGCCGTGCCGCGCTGCGGCCGTTCAGCTGCCCGCCCAGCCCTTGGCGCGCTCGACGGCCCGCGCCCATTCAGTCCGCAGCGCGCCGGCGAGAGCCCCTGGCATGCGCGGCTCGAAGCGCCGCTCCGCCTGCCAGTTCGCGGCGATGTCCTGTTCCGATTTCCAGA
>JADLDF010000514.1 GCA_020846815.1 Gammaproteobacteria bacterium
GCGGCGGAACTGATGCTGGCGCGCTACCCGGATAGAATCGCGCCGCTCGCTGCCAGATGGATCGGAGCCGACGAACGGTATGGACGGGTCGGATGACGCAAAGCTGTGGCTGCCGGGGACGGCGCTCAATTGCTATGAGGGCAACCCGGCACTGCGCGGCTGGCTGCAGACCCCGGGCCTGCTGACCCAGCGGATCCGCGAGGCCGCCGGCGCGGCCTACCGCATGACCCTGGTCGCCGCTCGTGACGAGGGGCCGGCCGGCCACGTCCGCGAAATCGAAATGGGCCGCGGCGACGTCGTCTGGATGTTCGCCCGGACCACGGTGCCGCGCGCCACGCTGGACCGGCATCCCTGGCTCGCGAGCCTCGGCACCCAGACCCTCGGCGAGGCGCTGCAGGCCCACGACCGCGTGACGCGCTCGGACTTCGACTTCGCCCGGCTCTGCGACGACATGCCGCTGGTGCGGCGCGCACTGCAGCGGGCCGGCCTCGCGGCCCAGCCGCTCTGGGTGCGGCGCTCGACCTTCGCGGTCGACGGACTGCCGCTGATGCTGCAGGAAGTGTTCCTGCCGCAGATCGGGTCGGCGGACGGATGACGACGGACGACGCGGCGGGCCGGACGCCGATCAAGCGGCTGTCGCGCGCCGAGGCCGTGGCCGTGACCGCACCCTTCGTCGCGCCGACGCGCCTGCAGCTCGCGCTGCGACCGTGGTGGCGCCGGCTGCGCGAATACCTCCTGCTGACGCGCATGCACCGCCCCATCGGCGCGCTGCTGCTACTCTGGCCGACGCTCTGGGCGCTGTGGATCGCGGGCGCCGGCGTGCCGGACCCGAAGATCCTGCTGATCTTCGTGCTCGGCACCTTCGTGACGCGCTCGGCCGGCTGCGTGATCAACGATTTCGCCGACCGCGATTTCGACCCGCACGTGCGCCGCACGCGCGAGCGGCCGCTGGCCGCGCGGCGCGTCTCGCCCTACGAGGCGCTCGGCCTGTTCGTCGTGCTGATGCTGGTCGCGTTCGCGCTGGTGCTGCAGCTCGATGCGCTGACCATCCGCCTGTCGCTGGTCGGCGCCGCGCTCGCCATCACCTACCCGTTCTTCAAGCGCTTCTTCCCCGCGCCGCAGCTCTACCTCGGCATGGCCTTCGGTTGGGGCGTACCGATGGCCTTCGCGGCGCAGCTCGGCGAGGTGTCCCGCCTCGGCTGGCTGGTCTTCCTGGTCGCAATCACCTGGGCCGGCGTCTACGACACGCTTTACGCGATGGTCGATCGCGACGACGACCGGCTGATCGGCATCCGCTCCACCGCGATCCTGTTCGGCGACATGGACCGGGCCGCGATCGGCGTGATGCAGCTCATCATGCTCGGCGGGCTCGCGCTGGTCGGGCAGGACCTGGGTTTCGGCCGTCCCTACTGGGCCGGCCTCGGCATCGCGGCGCTGCTGTTCGTCTGGCAGCAGTGGCTCGCGCGCGAACGCAAGCGCGATGCGTGTTTCGAGGCGTTCCTCAACAACAACTACGTGGGCCTGGCGATCTTCGTCGGCATCGCGGTCGAATACGCGCTGCACGACTGACTGCGCGGCAATGCAGCGGACCGGCTCTAGGCCGGGTGCGCTCTAATGAGCGACATCACTCGCTCGACTGGACGCGCACGTGAGGCGCTGCACAAGGCACTTCGACCCGGAGCGCAATCGAGCCATCCAGAAAGAAGCGCGCGGGCGGCGATTGCTCGCGGCCCGCGCGGTGTTTCCCCTAGCTTTTTATCTGGACTTGCGTCCTCATCGCGGCGACCCCTCGGGGGCAGCCTCGCTGCAGACAAAGCAGAAACCGGGCCAGCGGGGAGGATTTCAGGGAAATCAACGAGCTGGAAACGGTGACCGGCTTCGGGGCCCGGATGCGGGGTCGAATTCGTAAGGAAAATCGACGTCCGTGGCCGTGGCGCCCGGGGCGAGTGTCGGCGCCCGGCCGTGCGGGCGCAAGATGTTCAATCGGCGGGCCGCTTTCGGTGACACCGTTCTCGGCTGGCCTCAACGCAGCGCTTCGGGCGGTGTAAGGGAATTCGACATCGACCGGGCTACGGCCCAGATCGAGAGCCTGCCGAGATCCTTCAGGGTCTCGGCCGCAGCCGCGAGCGTCGCACCGGTGGTCAGCACGTCGTCGACCAGGGCGATGCGGCGCGCCCCGGGCGTGTGACGGCGCAGCCATCGCGGAGCGTCGGCCGCGAGCACGAACGCTCCGGCGACGTTGCGGCGGCGGGCGCCGCCGTCGAGTGTGGTTTGGGGGACCGTGGCCCGATGGCGCTCCAGCAGTCGCGGAGCGCAGGGCCGGCCGAGCCAGGCGGCGGCGCTGCGGGCGAGCTGGGCCGCTTGGTTGTAGCCACGTTCGTGCAGGCGGTCGGGGTGCAGCGGCACCGGGACGATGAGGTCGGGCAGGTCACCGGCGAGGGCCGCCCGTGCCGCGAGCAAGGCACCGAACATCCGGGCCGGGGCCAGCTCGCCGTGGAACTTGAGGTCGCGCAGTGCGGTGTCGATCGGCGAGGCATATCGGAAAGGCACGTGTACGGCAGGTGATCCGATATCTGCTTTATGGGTATTTATTGATTCGCAGGTGGAACTTTCGATCCAGGGCAGGCTTTCCAGGCAGTCGCTGCAAAGATCGATGTCTCCCAGATCCGCCCCTTGGCCACAGAACAGGCAGCGCGGTGCCATGAGCCATTTCGGCCACGCCCGCCAGGCCGGCCGCGCGCAGCGGCGGGCCCGCAGCCAGACGGCCATTGTCGACCCTGGAACGGGCTCGAGGTTGACAGCGATGGAGGCGACCTCGACCATGCAACCGCGCAGACTGCCGCAATGGTGCCGCCGGTGGTTGCGCCCTCGTTCACCCGATCGCCCGGAAATACCCCCATGAACGCCACGCTCGCCCCGCTCGCCGACACTTCCACCGGGCCGGGCAGCATCCCGGCCACGGCAGCGTCCCCGCCCCGGCTCGGCGAGGTCCGCCACGACTGGACGACGGCCGAAGTGGAAGCGCTGTTCGCGCTGCCGTTCGCCGACCTGCTGTTCCACGCTCAGCAGGTGCACCGCCGGCATCACGCGCCGAACACCGTGCAGATGAGCACCCTGTTGTCGATCAAGACCGGTGCCTGCCCCGAGGACTGCGCCTACTGCCCGCAGAGCGTGCGCTGGAACACCGGCCTGGAGCGCGAGCGGCTGCTGGCCGTGACCGAGGTGCGCGAGCGAGCTGCCGCCGCGAGGGCCGCCGGCGCAACCCGCTTCTGCATGGGGGCCGCCTGGCGCTCGCCGAAGGCGCACGACATCGAGATCGTCGCGGCGATGATCCGCGAGGTGCGCGCGCTCGGCATGGAGTCCTGCGCGACCCTCGGCATGCTGACGCCGGTGCAGGCCCGGCAGCTCAAGGAAGCCGGCCTCGACTACTAC
>JADLDF010000515.1 GCA_020846815.1 Gammaproteobacteria bacterium
GCCGCGCCCGCCGTCGATGACGGCCGGCTTGCGACGGCTGGGATCGCGCATCAGCCAGCCGACCAGCAGCGCGACCAGGACGAGGGCCAGGATGACGGCGATCAGCTTCGACACGACGGCATTCCGCAGGCCTGCGCCCTGCTAGTCCGCTGCATCGACGCCCGCCATCGCCAGCGTGCGCCGCGCCTGCGCGAGGTGCAGCCGCTCCACCATCTGTCCGTCGACCCGCAGCGCTCCCTTGCCCGCGTTCCCCGGCGCGGCGAAGGCCGCGACGATCCGCTGCGCGGCCTCGACCGCCGCCGCATCCGGCGTGAACGCGGCGTTGCAGGGCTCGATCTGCGCCGGGTGGATCAGCGTCTTGCCGTCGAAGCCGAAGTCGCGCCCCTGCGCGCACTGCGCCGCGAAGCCTTCGCGATCGTCGAGCGCGTTGTAGACGCCGTCGAGCACCGCGAGGCCGTGCGCGCGGGCACCGAGCACGATCAGCCCGAGCGCACCGAGCAGCGGCAGCCGATCGCTGCCCGGGCGGAAGCAGGCTTCCTTCACCAGGTCGTTGCTGCCCACGACCAGCGCCGCGAGCGGCCCTTCGCCCGCGGCCGCCGCGATCTGCTCGACGTGGAAGATCGAGCGCGCGGTCTCGATCATCGCCCAGAGCGCCACGCCCGGCCGCACCGCGAGTCGCCGCTCGTAGGGGCGCAGGTCGTCGCGCCGCGCGACCTTCGGCACCAGGATCGCCGCCGGCGCCGCCGCGACCACGGCCTCGAGGTCCACGGCGCCCCAGGGCGTGTCGAGCCCGTTGACCCGCACCACGAGCTCGCGATCGCCGAAACCGCCTGCGTACATCGCCGCCACCGCCTGCTCGCGCGCCTGCGCCTTGGCCTCCGGCGCGACCGCGTCCTCGAGATCGAGGATCAGCACGTCGCAGGGCAGCGAACGCGCCTTGTCGATCGCCCGGGCATTGGCAGCGGGCACGTAGAGCGCACTGCGGCGCCGGCGGATCGTCATGGCATCTCCCGGTACTGCGTCCAGAGCGGGTCGTCGAACACGCCGTCTCCCGAGCGCCAGGACAGCTCCGACCACGCGTCGGCGGACGTCATGCCCGAGCAGCTCGCGGATTACGTGTGCTTGGCCCAGTATCGTCGATGTGGCGTCGAGCCGTCATCGCGCGACAGGGCGGCGCGTACCATTCCGACGGGATTTCCGGATGATTCCGGCGGATGAGCGGGTTAAGGTCGCCTCGGGGCCGGCCTCGTCCGGCGATTCGAGGGCCAGGGACGTGTCCGGCGAAGCAGATCGATCCCCCGCCGTCCATCACGATCGCTCCGTCGCCGAGGTGCTGTCGCATCTCGGCACTTCGGCCGCGGGCCTGTCGCATGCCGAAGTGCAACGCCGCCAGGCACGGCACGGACCGAACGTGCTCGACGAGGCGCCGCCGCGCTCGCCGCTGACGCTGTTCCTGGCGCAGTTCGCGGACTTCATGATCCTGGTGCTGCTCGCCGCGGCAGTGGTGTCGGGGCTGGTCGGCGACCTCACGGACACGCTGGTCATCGTCGCGATCGTGCTGCTGAACGCGGGCCTCGGCTTCGCGCAGGAGTGGCGCGCGGCCAAGGCGATGCAGGCGCTGAAGGCCATGGCCGCGCCGTCGGCGACGGTGCTGCGCGAGGGCGCGGCGGCGACGGTGCCGGCAGCGGAGCTCGTGCCGGGGGACGCGGTGCTGCTCGAAGCAGGGCGGATCGTGCCGGCGGACCTGCGACTGGTGGAAGCGGCGAGCCTGCGCATCGACGAAGCGGCGCTGACCGGTGAGTCGGTGCCGGTCGACAAGTCGACCGAAGCGCTGGAATCGGCGGACGTGCCGGTGGGCGACCGGCGCAACATCGCGCACAAGGGCACGCAGGTCACCTACGGGCGCGGTCTCGGCGTCGTGGTCGCGACCGGCATGCGCACCGAGTTCGGGCGCATCGCGCGACTGCTGGAGTCGGCGCACGCGGTCGATACGCCGCTGCAGAAACGGCTCGCCGTGTTCGGCCGGCGCCTGGCGCTGGTGGTCATCGCGATCTGCATCGTGGTGTTCGCGACCGGGCTGCTGCGCGGCGAGCCGGCGCTGCCGATGCTGCTGACGGCGTTGTCGCTCGCCGTGGCGGCGATCCCGGAGGCGCTGCCGGCGGTGGTCTCGATATCGCTGGCGCTCGGCGCGCGGCGGCTCATGGCACGCCATGCGCTGATCCGGCGGCTCGCGGCGGTCGAGGCACTCGGTTCGGTCACGGTGATCTGCTCGGACAAGACCGGCACGCTGACGGCGAACCAGATGCGGGTCGAGCACTACTGGGTCGACGGCGCCTGGGCCGAAACACCGCCCGCCGGGATCGCTGCGGCCGTGACGAGGCTGGCGGCCGGTGGCGGCGGTGGCGCCTCGGACTTGAACGCGGCTGCACAGGACGGCGGCGCCAGCGCCGTCGGCGAAGCCTGGCCGACGCTGCTCGCGGCGCTCGCGGTCAGCCACGATGCCTCGGTCGGCGCCGATGGCGAGCTGGTCGGCGACCCGACCGAGACGGCGATGCTCGCGGCGGCGCGCGCGGCCGGGCTCGAGCACGCGGCAGCGCTCGCGGCGCTGCCGCGAGTCGACGAGGTGCCCTTCGACTCGGTGCGCAAGTGCATGACCACGGTCCACCGGCTCGGCGACGGTTCGCTGCTGTCGATGACCAAGGGCGCCGCGGAAGTGCTGCTCGGCAACTCGGTTTCGATGCTGCGCGACGGCGAGACGCTGCCGCTCGATGCCGAGACGCTGTCGGACGCGGCGGAGCGCATGGCGGCCGACGGGCTGCGCGTGCTGGCCGTCGGCGCGCGGCGCTGGGCGCAGTGCCCGGACACGCGCGACGCCGCGGCCGTGGAGTCGGGGCTGGTGTTCGTCGGGCTGCTGGGATTGA
The DNA here is from genome assembly GCA_020846815.1 of Gammaproteobacteria bacterium. Next base: position 2,922 of record JADLDF010000515.1, read on the forward strand.
TGGATCCGCCGCGCGAGGCGGCAGCGCCGGCGATCGCGGACTGTCGCAGGGCGGGAATCGTGCCGGTCATGATCACGGGCGATCATCCGGTGACCGCGCGGGCGATCGCCTCGCGGCTCGGGCTGGGGCGCGACGGTGCCGCAGTGGCCGACGACGAGCTCATGACCGGGCGCGAGCTCGCGGCGCTGACCGC
>JADLDF010000516.1 GCA_020846815.1 Gammaproteobacteria bacterium
CGAGGCGCGACATCGCCTCCAGCGCCTCGGGCGAATACGAGGCCTCGGCGGCCGGCGGATCGTCGAGCAGCTGCAGCGGCGGCAGCTCGCCGGCCTTGGCCTCGAACAGCGGCACCTGCCGCTCCTTCTCGACGCGCTCGCTCTTGGGCGCAACCGGCGCCGGCGCCTCGATGCGGGGCTTGGTGCGCGTCGCAGACTTCTTCTGCTCGACCTCGACGACCTCCTTGCGCGCGGCGCGACGCACCTCGCCCTCGGCCACGTCGCGCTGGCGGATGCGGCGTGCCTTGACCCAGTCGAGCGCTCCCCAGAACGCGGCGCCCGTGCGGTCCATGATCTCGAACCAGGACACGCCGAAAGCCAGCGAGATGCCGGTCATGCACAGCGCGAGCAGCAGCAGCGTGGCGCCGAGGAAGTTGAAGCTGCCGAGCACCGAATGCCCGATGAGGCTGCCAACCACGCCGCCGGCGCTCTGGCGCAGCGCGCCGGGGTCCCAGTGCAGTGTCGCCAGTGCGCAGGTCGCGAACAGCACCAGCACGAAGCCGCCGATGCGCACCAGCGTGTTGACGCGCGAGACGAGCTCGGCGTCGTGGCGCTGGCGGAACATCAGCCAGCAGGCCGCGCCCAGCATCAGCGGGAACAGGAAGGCCGGGCCGCCGAACAGGAAGAACAGCACGTCGGCGAACCAGGCGCCGGCACGGCCGATGAGGTTGCTGACCTCGCTGCCGCCGCCGGTGAACGAAAAGCCCGGATCCTCGGGGCTGTAGCTCAGCAGCGCCGTCAGCAGCATCAGCGCGGCCACGCCGGTCAGAATCACCGCGCCTTCGCGCAGCCCCCTCGCGACCGCCTGCGAAATGCGGGCGGGCGACTTTCCATGCACGGCGGTCTCTGCCAAGGTATTGAGTTCTCGCGGCAAGCAAGTGGTGTAGACGATTGATTCTACGGGAATACGATTGCGGGCTACAAGGCGAGCGAACGTCGCCGGAAAGCACCATCGGGCATGCGACCCCGGCCCAGTTGCCCTAACATCGGAGCCTCCTCCACTGCCCTTTGCCCGCATGAGCGTCCGACACCGCAAACTGATCATCCTCGGCTCCGGTCCGGCCGGCTACGCCGCCGCGATCTACGCCGCCCGCGCCAACCGCAACCCGATGCTGATCGCCGGTCTGCAGCAGGGTGGCCAGCTCATGACCACGACCGAGGTCGACAACTGGCCCGGGGATCCGCACGGCCTGCTCGGGCCTGCGTTGATGGAGCGCATGCAGCAGCATGCCGAGCGCTTCGCGACCGAGATCGTCGCCGACCACATCCATACGGCCGAGCTCGCGAAGCGGCCGTTCCGGCTGATCGGCGACGCCGGCGAGTACAGCTGCGACGCGCTGATCATCGCCACCGGCGCCTCGGCCCGCTACCTGGGTCTCGAGTCGGAAGAGCGGTTCAAGGGACGCGGCGTCTCGGCCTGTGCCACCTGCGACGGCTTCTTCTTCCGCAACCAGCGGGTCGCAGTCGTCGGCGGCGGCAACACGGCCGTCGAGGAGGCGCTGTACCTTTCGAACATCGCCGCGCACGTGACCCTCGTGCACCGTCGCGACCGGCTGCGCGCCGAGAAGATCATGCAGGATCGCCTCTTCGCCCGCGAGCAGGAGGGCAAGGTCTCGCTGCTCTGGAACCATGCCGTCGACGAAGTGCTCGGCGACGATTCGGGCGTGACCGGGCTGCGCGTGCGCGGCACCGAGGCCGGCCGCCCGACTGGCGGCGACCTCGAGGTCACGGGCGTCTTCATCGCGATCGGCCATACGCCGAACACCGAGATCTTCGCCGGCCAGCTCGAGATGCACGGCGGCTACATCGCCGTGCGCGGCGGCTCCGAAGGCAATGCGACGGCGACCAGCGTCGAGGGTGTATTCGCCGCCGGCGACGTCGCGGACCACGTCTACCGCCAGGCGATCACCTCGGCCGGCTCCGGCTGCATGGCGGCGCTCGATGCCGATCGCTGGCTGGAACGCTTCGACGGGAGCCTCCCGGCCTGACCGGACGCACGTGAGCGCCCAGCCCGAATTCCCGACCCTGCGCGTCGAGGTCGCGCAGCGCATCGCGCAGATCCCGGCCGCCGCATGGAATGCGCTCACCGACGGCTCGAATCCCTTCGTCCGCCACGAGTTCCTGGCGGCGCTCGAGAACAGCGGCTGCACGGGCCCGGGCACGGGCTGGGAGCCCTGTCTGGTGGTGCTGCACGATGCCGCAGGGCTCGCCGCCGGCGCTCCTGCCTGGATCAAATCGCATTCCTATGGCGAGTTCGTGTTCGACTTCAGCTGGGCCCAGGCCTATGCGCGCGTCGGCCGCCCCTACTATCCCAAGCTCGTCGTGGCTGCGCCGTTCACTCCGGCCACCGGCCCGCGCCTGCTGGTGCGTCCGGACCTCGACCGCGAAGTCATCGCGCCGCTGCTGCAGCGCACGCTCGCGGACCTCGCCAGCGACAACCAGATCTCCTCCGTCCACGCGCTGTTTCCCGAGGAACGCGACCGCGACGTGCTGGAGCGCGGCGGCTGGCTGATGCGCCGCGACTGTCAGTTCCACTGGACCAACCACGGCTACGCCGATTTCGACGCGTTTCTCGGCAGCTTCACGGCCGACAAGCGCAAGAAAGCGAAGCGCGAGCGCCGCCGCGTCGCCGAGGCGGGCATCGCATTCGAAACCCGGCTCGGCAGCGAGATCGCGCCGCGCGATCTGGCGCGCGCCTGGGACCTGCACCGCGACACCTTCCTGCGCCACGGCCACGAGCCCTACCTGACGCGCGAGTTCTTCGACGAGGCCTGCCGCACACTCGGCGACGCCCTGATGTTCAAGCTCGCGCGCAAGGGCGGGAAGACCGTCGCGGCGGCGATCTTCTTCATCGGCGATGACACGCTCTACGGCCGTTACTGGGGCGCGGGCGCCGACTACCACAGCCTGCACTTCGAGGCCTGCTACCACCAGGGCATCGAGTTCTGCATCGAGCGCGGCCTGCATCGCTTCGAGCCGGGTACCCAGGGCGAGCACAAGATCAGCCGCGGCTTCGAGCCCACGCTCACCTGGTCCGCGCACCACGTCGCCGACACGCGCTTCCGCGCGGCCATCGGCGACTACCTGCGGCGCGAGGCGGCCTCGGTCGACGAGTACGCCGCGGCGGTACGCGCGCACGTCCCTTACCGGGACCGGCGCGCGGCGGATCCGGAGTCGTGAAGACCATCACCTGGCTCGCGCCCGTCGACGGCGCGCAGTGGTTTCCGCCGATCGAACGCGCGCTCGACGATCCGCCCGGGCTGCTGGCCGCCGGCGGCGACCTCTCGACCGGCCGCCTGCTCGCCGCCTACCGGCGCGGCATCTTCCCATGGTATTCGCAGGGCCAGCCGGTGCTCTGGTGGTGTCCCGACCCGCGCGCCGTGCTGTTCCCCGCCGAATTCCGCCGCAGCCGCAGCCTCGCACAGAGCGAGCGCAACCGCGGCTACGAGACCCGCTTCGACACGGCCTTCGAGGCCGTCATCGATGCCTGTGCGGCGCCGCGGTGCGCAGGTCCCGGCACCTGGATCACCCGCGAGATGCGTGCCGCCTACTGCGAGCTGCATGCGCTCGGCCGGGCGCACAGCATCGAGACCTGGCAGCACGGCCGGCTGGTCGGCGGGCTCTACGGCGTGCAGCTCGGCCGGGTGTTCTTCGGCGAGTCGATGTTCAGCGAAGAGCGGGATGCGTCGAAGGTGGCGCTGTCGGCACTGGTGCGCCGCAGTCTCGACTGCGGCATCGAGCTCATCGACTGCCAGCTCGCCTCGCGCCACCTGGCCTCGCTCGGCAGCCGACAGATCACGCGCGCGGACTTCATCGCGCGGCTCGAACACCTGGCCGGCCCGCAGCTGCCCGATGCCTGGCCGGTGCCGGCCGCAGCGAGCGCCGCGCCGCCCACGGCTCGAGGCAGCACCGCCACCGGGCGTGGCTCGGCGGCAACAGCCACGGTGGGCGCCGCGGATCGTCTTCCTGGGGCGCCGCCGGAGCGTTGAACACGCCCTCCGGCGGCCGTCCGCGAACGGTCCGAGCCACGATCCGGTGCGAATTCCCCGAGATTCGTTGATTACACGGACACCTTTGGGCAGAATTCGCGCTCCTTTTTGGCCCGGATGACCCGAACCTGATGTCCAAGGAAGACGCGATCCAGATGGAAGGCGAAGTCGTCGAGACTCTGCCCAACACGACCTTTC
>JADLDF010000517.1 GCA_020846815.1 Gammaproteobacteria bacterium
TCGTCGACGTCTGGGACGGCGACGCGATCTGCATGGCGCAGAAGCTCGCGCAGCAGCTCGGCCTCGCGCTCGGCATCTCGAGCGGCGCGAACTTCCTCGGCGCGCTGCAGGTCGCCCACGAGCAGGGTGCGGATGCCTGCGTCGCGACGATCTTCTGCGACGACAACAAGAAATACCTCTCGACCGACCTGTGCAGCGACGAGGAGTGCAAGCCGCACTACGCGGCGGGCGAAGTCCATCTCACCGGATTCCGCGTGATCCCCTGCCCCTGAGCGCCCTGCGGCGAGGCAACAGCCACAGCCAGAGGACGCTGGCCGCGATCAGCGCCGCCGCCGCACCCAGCGAGCGGCCGTCCGCGGCCGCGAGCCCCAGGGTGTCGCGCAGCGCCGGCACGCCGAGCGCGAGCAGCAGCAGCGCCGCGACCGCGAGCGCCATGCGCGCCACCCAGCGATTGGGCGGCGCTGGCGCGGCCGCGGCGTGCGGCCCGCGGTTGGCCAGCGTCAGCAGCAGCACGCCGACGATCAGCGCGACGAACACGGCCGTGCGCGCGGCGCTCGCCTCGAACCCGGCGGCGGTCAGCCCCGCATGGCCGGCGAGCAGCAGCGCGGCGAGCCCGAGGCCCTGCAGCACGCCCTGCAGCGCGTTGTGCCACGAGAACGGCGTCGCACCGGCGGGTCGCGGCGGCCGGCGCATCACGTCCGGCGCCTCGGGCTCGGCCTCGAACACGACCGAACAGGCCGGATCGATCAGCAGCTCCAGCAGCACGATGTGCACCGGCAGCAACAGCACGGACCAGCCGAGCAGCGCCGGAACCAGCGCCAGCGCGATGACCGGCACGTGCACCGCGAACACGAAGCGCGTCGCCTTCTCGAGATTGTCATAGATGCGCCGCCCCTGACGCAGCGCCGCCACGATGCGCGCGAACCCGTCGTCGAGCAGCACCAGCGCCGCCGCCTCGCGTGCGACGTCGGTGCCGCGCTCCCCCATGGCGATGCCGACGTCGGCGGCGCGCAGCGCCGGCGCGTCGTTGACGCCGTCGCCGGTCATCGCCACGACCTCGCCCGCGCCGCGCAGCGCCGTCACCAGCCGCAGCTTGTGTGCCGGCTGCAGGCGCGCGCACAGATCGACGGTCGCGAGCCGTGCGCGCAGCGCGTGGTCGTCGAGCGCCTCGATCTCCGCGCCGAGCAACACCGCCGGCCGTTCGCCGAGGCCGACCTGGCGGGCGATCGCACGGGCCGTCGCCGGATGGTCGCCGGTCATCATGAGCACGCGGACCCCGGCCGCACGGCACTGCACGAGTGCCGCCGGCACGTCGGGCCGCGGTGGGTCCTCGAGACCGACCAGTCCGAGGAACTCGAAATCGAAGTCGTGCTGGCTCGCCGGCCAGGCGGGACGACCGTCCGCCGTCGTCACCCCCGACCAGCGGCCGCGCGCGACGCCGAGCACGCGCAGGCCACGCGCCGCCATGCGCTCCACCTCGGCGCGCAGCGCCTCGCGCCGCGGCACCTCCAGATGGCAGAGGTCGGCGACCGCCTCGGGCGCCCCCTTGGTCGCCAGCAGGTGGCGGCCGGGATCCGCACCGGCGAAGACGCGCGTCATCGCCAGGATCTCGGCCGACAGTGGATACTCGAACTCGGGAGCCGCGTCGTCGTGCACGTGCTCGGTGCCGGCGAGCGCATCGTGGCCATAGGCCTGGATCGCGACCTCCATCGGATCGAAGGGATCCGGTGGCGTCGCCAGCATCGCGAACTCGACCAGGGTGTGGAACGCTTCCGGCAGCTCGCCGGCGCCGCCGCGCGCATCGAAGCAGGCGCCGCCGGCGACCAGCTCCGCAACGGCCATGCGGTTCTGCGTCAGCGTGCCGGTCTTGTCGACCGCCAGCACGGTGATCGCGCCCAGGGCCTCGACCGCAGCCACGCGCCGCGTCAGCACCGCCTGGCGCGAAATGCGCCAGGCGCCGAGCGCCAGGAACACCGTCAGCACGACCGGGATCTCCTCCGGCAGGATGGCCATCGCCAGGGCGATGCCCGACAGCAGACTCTCGAGCAGCGGACGGTCGTTCCAGGCCCAGTCGACCAGCACCAGCACGGCGGCCAGCACGAATGCCGTGGTGCCGAGCACGCGCACCAGCCGGCGCGAGGCGAGCTGCAGCGCCGACGGCGGCTCGGCCGTGCGCGCCAGCGCCTCGCCGATGCGCCCGACCGCGGTCGCGGCGCCGATGGCTTCGACGCGCGCCACGCCGATGCCGCGCGTGACCACGGTGCTGGCGTGCAGGCGCGCCGCGGCGTCCGGCGCCGCGTCCAGCGCCGCGTTCCGCGCGATATCCGGCACCGCATCCGCTGCGATGTCCAGCGGGCCGCCGCAAGGCCGCTTGTCCACCGGTACCGACTCGCCGGTCAGCAGCGACTCGTCGACGGCCAGCGCACCGTCGAGCAGGCATGCATCGGCCGGAATGCGGTCGCCCTCGTGCAGCACCAGCAGGTCGCCGCGCACTACGTCACGGCCGGCGATGCGCTGCGTACGGCCGTCGCGGATCACCTGCGCGCGCGGCGCCGACAGCTCGCGCAGCGCCTCGAGCGCGCGCTGGGTGCGACGCTCCTGCACGAGCGTGATGCCGATCACGACCCCGACGAACGACAGCAGGAAGCTCGCTTCGGCACGA
>JADLDF010000518.1 GCA_020846815.1 Gammaproteobacteria bacterium
CTTCAGCAGCGGGCGGATGCCCGGCATGCCGGCGAGCCATGCGGCCAGTGACTGCACGCGCGGGTCGCGGACGATCACGTTCCAGTCGTCGAACTGGAAGCTCGCATCGAGCGCCGGCAGCCAGGTCGCGACCACGGCGGCGACCAGCAGCGCTGCGGCGATCGCCGGCCGGCTCATCGAGCGGGCGGCGCTGGTGTCCAAAAGGATCGGCCCGCTCATGGCTGCGGTGGGGCCAGCGTCGCGAACGCTGCGTCGATCATGCCGGCCGCGGTCCACCAGCGCTCCTCGGCGCCGAGCATCACCAGCCAGACGCGATGCCTGCCACGCACCGCGACCGCGAGCACGCACTTGCCGGCACGCGTCGTGAAGCCGCTCTTCATGCCGATCACGCCCTCGGTCCGGCCGACCAGCGCGTTGCCGTTAACGAACTCGATGCGCCGCGCGCCGCTGCCGAGCGTCGCGACTGCGGCGCGTGGCAGCCGCACGCGAGTCGCGATCGCAGGCTCGGACAGCGCGGCGCCGCCGAGGCGCAGCAGGTCGCGGGCGGTGCTGTGCTGGCCCGGCGCGTCGAGGCCACAGGGATGGCCGAAGCTCGAGCCGCTCATCCCGAGCTGCGCGGCACGCGCATTCAGCCGCGGGACGAAATCCTCGATCGAGCCGGCAAAATGCTCGACCAGCGCGATGCAGGCGTCGTTGGCGGATCGCACCAGCAGCGCAGTCAGCGCCTCGCCCGCGCGCAGCACCTCGCCGCGGCGCAGTCCGAGCTGCGAGCCCTCGACCGCGGCGGCGAGCGCGCCGACCGTGACCGGCGCGGCCTCGTCCCAGCGCGGATCGTCGAGCAGCACCAGGGCGCTGAGCAGCTTGGTCAGCGAGGCGGGCGGACGCGGCGCATCGAGCGCACGCCCCCAGGTCAGCCGGCCGTCGATCGCGACCGCGTACGCGGCAGCCGCGCGCGGATAGGCGTCGAGGATCGGGAGCGGCGAGCCGGCGCCGGTGCCGAGCGGGAGAGACGTGCTGGCGGCGGTGGCGGCGCCGATCGGGAGCGGTATGCCGGCGACAGCGGTGACGGTAGGGATCGGGAGCAGCGCGCTGCTTGCGGCGACGGCACTGCGGCCGTGTGCTGCGACGGTGCCGGCTGCCGCGAGAGTAACCGTGAAACGGCGGCGCGTGATCCGCGACGGCTTCATCGCAGCATGCGGAGCGGTCGCAGGAGAGGTCTGGTGGTTGCTGGCTCGGGCCGCGGCGGCGTGGCGCCGCGGCCCGGGGACCGGATCAGCGACCGAACAGGCCCTTCAGTGCGTCCTTGCCCTTCTTCATGGCTTCCTTGGCCTTGTCTGCCGGCTTCTGCTCATCGCCTGCTGTGGTGGCGTCGCTCGTGGGCTCGGCGGCAGCGGCCGTGCCGGACGAACGGCCGGCGCCGTCCGCGTCCACGACTCCGGTCGCCGAGCCCGCCGTCGTCCGCGCTCCGGCCGAGCGGCCCGCGGCGGCATAGGCGGAGCAGAAGTCCACCCAGGCCGGCGCTACCGGATTGGTGAAGTCGCGGCCGGCGCATTCGCGCTTCGCGATCGGCTGCGAGAGCTCGGGGCATTCCTCGGCGAAGAAGGTCCAGGCCTTCTTCGACTGCGCGGTGCCGCAGTGCTGCTTGCGCACCGTCTCCGGTGCGAAGCCGCAGAGCTTGCCGCTGTCGGCGAGCGCGGTGCGGAACGACGCCGGGCCGCTGAAGCCGCTCATCGACGTCATGCGCTGCTGGCGCGCGATGGTGTTGTAGCCCGCCATCGATTTGACGTTGCCGCAGTAGGCATCGACGCTGGCCTTGTCCTTGCACGCTGCGGTCGGGCCGATGAACAGCTGGGCGCTGCCGGCGCGTGCGCCGTCGAGGCAGGCCTGGGCCTGCTGTGCATTGCCCTTGGCGACCAGCTGGTTCATCTTGCGCTGCATCTCGCTGGCGTCGCAGTCGCCGGGCAGCTTTTCGCTGCGCATGTTCATGGTCATCTGGCCTTCGCTGGTGTTGGCCAGCATCTTGCCGGACCACTTGGTCGGGCTCTCCTGGGTCATCTGCATCGTGCCGGTCATGCCGTCCTTGCACTGCATGTCGAACGACAGCGTGTTGCCGCTGCGGCGCACGTTGCTGGTCTGGCAGTCTTCGTTGCCGACCGGCGGGGTGTTGTCCGCGTTCTTCGGCGAGCACACTTCCTGGGTCATGCCGGGCATCTTCATGCCCATCATTTCCATCGACATGCTCGTGCGCCAGCGCTCGCCCGGCGTCGGTGCCTGCGCGCCGGCCGATGGCAGCAGCGCGAGCGCCAGCGTCACGATCGAGGCGAAGGAAAGGGCGAGACCGGGATTGCGGCGGATCGGGTGTTTCATGATCGGACTCCGTCAACCGCGGCGGCTGGCCAGGAAGGCCTGCATCGCCGCCAGGTATTCTTTGGCGAAAGCGCTGGTCAGCGCATCGGCGTGGCAGTGCTGCCACCATGCGCTGAGCCTGGGCAGGCCCTCGAACAGGTTCGCGACGCCGAAGCCGGCGACGATGCCGTTGATCATCAGCAGGCTCGGCAGCATCGCGACGTCGGCCAGCGAGAACGTGGCGCCATTGGCCCAGGGGCCCTGCGGGTTCAGGTAGTGCTCGAGATCGGCCAGTGCTTTGGCGAGGGCCTTCTTGGCGCCCTCGACCTCCTCCTGGTTGCGCTTCGCCGGGTTCATGTTGCGGAAGAACGGGCCGCTCTGCGGCGCGATGTACAGGTCGACGATGCGCGCGAGCAGGCGGGCGTTGGCGCGCTCCACCGGGTCCTTGGGCAGCAGGGGTTTCTGCGGGTGGGTATCTTCGATGTATTCGACGATGACCATCGATTCGGCGAGACACTTGCCGCCGACCTCGAGGCCCGGCATCTTGCCCATCGGGTTCAGTGCGAGATACTCGGCCGACTTGATGCCACCACCCGGGGGCGTTTCGGGCGCGAGATCGATGCCCTTGTAGCGTGCGGCGAGCACTGCGCGGGCGACATAAGGCGAGACGAGAGACCCGTAGAGCTTCATCGGCGACTCCTGGCGGTCTGGATCCGGCACGTACCGGCCGGCCGACGATCGCGACGTTATCAAACCGGGCGACGGCGCCCAAGGAGAAAGAGCGTTCATGGCCCGAGCCAGCACCACGAAGCCCCGTGCGGCGACCGCCCCCCGGATGCGGCGGACTTATTTCGAAACGCGTTTCGGGCAACTGCACGTGCACGGCGCGATGCCGGCGGGCGGCGGTTTCGACGAGGCGACGACCCTGGTCTGCTTCCACCAGAGCCCGATGTCGGGCCGGGTGTTCCGCGGCCTGCTCGAGCTCATGGGCCGCGACCGCTCGGTCTATGCACCGGACACGCCGGGCTTCGGCGAGTCCGACCCGCCGCCCGCGCAGCCGACGATCGCCGACTATGCGGGTGCGATGCTCGACTTCCTCGACCAGATGCGCTTTCGCAAGGTCGACCTGCTTGGGCTTCACACCGGTTCGCTGATCGCGACCGAGGTCGCGCTGGCGCGCCCCGAGCTCGTGCGCCGCATCGTCATGTGCGCCGTGCCGCTGCTCACCGAGGAGGAACGCGCCGCCTTCCGGCAGTCGCCCTGGCCGCTGCCGCCCGCCGAGGACGGCAGCCACCTCATGAAGGAATGGCAGTTCAGCCAGAAGTGGCGCGGGCCCGGCGTCACGCTCGAGCAGCTCGCGCGCGGTTTCGCCGACAAGCTGCGCAACGGCCCGCAGGCCTGGTGGGGCGCGAGCGCCGCGATGGACTACCCGGCGCGCGAGCGCCTCGCGCTGCTGCGCGCGCCCGTGCTGGTGCTGCGGCCGAAGGACGATCTCTGGGAAGCGACCGCGCGGGTCAAGGGCGTGCTGCGCGAGGCGCGCATCGTCGATCTGCCCCAGTACGGCCATGGCCTGTTCGACGTCGCGCCGCAGGCGGTCGTCGAGGCGAGCGCTGAGTTCCTCAGAGGCTGAGGTCGATCGCGTCCCAGTCGCGCGCCTGGCCCAGCAGCCACAGCGTCGCGCGGTGGCGCTCGCGGATGCGGCGCAACGCCGCAAGCAGCTCGGGCGGCGAGGCCGCGGCGATCGGGCGGCCACCGAGTGCGAGGTCGCCATCCGGCGCGATCTCGAGCGGCGCGACGCCCTCGGGCCAGGCGTACCGGCCCACGGCCCAGCGGGCCATCGAAACCGCGTCGCCCTGCGGCGTTGCGACGGCGGTTCGCAGGCGCCAGTGCACGGCGCTGACGGCGTCCAGACAGCTGCCGAGCTCCTCGCGGCTGCGCAGCCGTGCACGGGTCGGCAGCGCCGCACCCGCATCGGCCAGCCAGCCGAGCGCCGCGGCGACGGCGGCCGCATCGGCGTCGGCATCGAACGCCGGCAGCGGAGCGCGGCGCAGCGCCCAGGCGATCACGGCGGCCGCCTCGCCCGCGTAGGCGAAGCGCTCGCGCGCCTGCGGTTCGAGCGTGCCGGCGGCGGCCTGCAGCGCGGCGCGCTCGGCGGCCGAGGCTTCGGCGGCCATGGCCTGCCGCTCCAGCCATTCCAGCGAGAGCTCGAGCAGATCGCCGGTGGCGACGAGCGTCTCCTCGTCGAGAGTCGTGCCCGGCGGCGGCTCGACTTCGATGCGCTGCGCGAGCGCACAGCAGGTCATCGCGCGCGCGACGATGCGCGACAGCGGCGGCGGCGAAGGCAGGAAGCCGAACTGCAGGTTCGAGCCGGGCGGACGGGGCGGGTGGCTCATCGGTCGGTTCCTGATCAGGGGCGCAGTCGAATCGGATGCGCTGCCGGGAGCGCGATCGAGTGCATTGCCGGTGGCGTGCTCAGGTACGCGCCGGCAGCGCGGCCGGCGCGACGGGCAGGCGGTGCAGCGCGACCAGCGCGAGCAGCAGCAGCGGCACGCTCACGAGGTTCAGCGTCGCCCAGCCGAGCGTCTCCATCGCCGTGCCGGCGAGCAGCGAGGCCGCCGCCTGCGAGCCGAAGATCGCGAGGTCGTTGAAGCCCTGCGCGCGATAGCGCTCGTGGCTGGCGTAGGTCGTGGTCAGCAGCGTGGTCGCGGCGACGAACATCA
>JADLDF010000519.1 GCA_020846815.1 Gammaproteobacteria bacterium
CAGCACCTCGCGCCGTCCGGGCGAATCCGCCGCGAGCAGCACGCGGCCCGGGAACTCGGCGAGGAAGGCCTCCAGCGGCGCGAGCGGCCTCTCGGCGCGCGCATCCAGCCGGAACTCGCGCGGTGCCGCCGTGGGGAAGTTGACGACGACTCCGGCCTGCTCGGCCTCGACCTTGAAATGCGCGATTTCGACGCGCGGGAAGCGCGCGATGGCGTTGCGCACCTCGCCCGGCTCGACGAACAGCTCGGCCGGCTGCAGCAGCGGCCGTTCGATGTCGTGGCGCCGGTCCTCGTGGCGCTGTGCGATGCCGTCCCAGCTGCGCTCGAGCGCGACGGCGCACTCGGCGCTGTCGGCGAACACGGCGTCGGCGGGGAGGTAGTCGAACAGCGTCGCGGTCTCTTCGTGGAACAGCGGCAGCCAGAATTCCACGCCCGGCGGCGCGATTCCCTCGCTGACGCCGCGGTAGACGGGGCTGCGCGTCGGGTCGCCCTCGAAACGCTGCCGCCAGCGGCGGCGGAACGCGCGCACCGCGTCCGCATCCAGCGGGATCTCGCGCGCCGGCAGCAGCCGCACGCTCTGCAGCGTGGCGCTGGAGCGCTGGGTCTGCGGGTCGAAGCGGCGGATCGCCTCGATCTGGTCGTCGAACAGGTCGATGCGCAGCGGCGTCTCCGTGCCCATCGGGAACACGTCGAGCAGCGAGCCGCGCAGCGCGAACTCGCCGGGGCCGCCGACCTGCGAGACGCTGGCATAGCCGGCCTCGACCAGCCGCCCGCGGAATGCCTCCAGCGCCAGCGTGTCGCCGACCGCCAGCGTGAAGCTGCGGCCCGCGACGTAGCTGCGCGGCGGCAGGCGCTGCAGCAGCGTGTCGGCCGTGACCAGCAGGATGCCGCGGCGCCAGTCCGGCAGCTCGGCGAGCGTCAGCAGCCGCTCGGAGACGATGTCGGGGTGGGGCGAGAACAGGTCGTAGGGCAGCACCTCCCAGTCCGGCAGGCTGAGCAGCCGCAGGCCTGCCGGCGCGAAGAACTCGAGCTCGGCGCGCCGACGCTCGAGGCTGCGGCTGTCGGGCTCGACGAGCACCCAGGGGCGCGCATCGGCGGCCGCGGCCTCGGCCAGCGCGAGCGCCGCGGAGCTGCCGTAGAGCTGGTTCCAGCGCACCAGCGGGTGAGCGGTATCGGGGACGGGGGGCTTGAACAGTTGCGGCATGCGCGAAGACAAGGGCAGCGGCGAAAACGACAGCGCCGCCCCGGGGCGGTGACCGGGGGCGGGGGAGCGCGAGAGCTTACCGGCGCGACGGGCGAAGGCAAGCGGCGCGGCGGCGCCGCGCGGCGTCGGACATCAGGAACCGCGGACCACGCTGTGCAGCACGCGATCGTGCTCGAAATAGACCGAGAAGCCGGGATAGTCCCAGCGCGTGATCGGCGGCTGGCCGACGGTCGGGGCGCGATTCTCGGGAGCGCCGAAGCGCTCCTCGACGCTGCGCATGGTCATGCCGCGGGTAGGCGTCGGGACGTCGGCGGTGCGCACCCTGACCTGGCCGTCGATGAGCAGCAGCTCGGCCTGTGCCACCTGCGGCACGAGGCTCGCGGTGCCGAGTGCGAGCAGGGTGCAGACGGCGAGAGTCGACGTCCGCAGGCCGGGAACGACGGCCGGCGGCCGGCGGCGGGAAGCGGTGAGCAGGCGCATGGGTCGTCCTCCGGGCAAGCCCCGGCAATATAGCACCGGGTCGTGGCGCCGTGCCCCGGCGCACGCCGTCCGCGGCGCCGCTGTGACGCAGTTCAAGATTCCGCGGGTGGCACGTCGCATTGTGGTTAAATCGCGGCCGGATGTTCCAGCCCCTGCCGCTGTTCGTCGGGCTGCGCTACGTGCGCGCCCGGACGCAGAAATTCTTCGTCTCGTTCATCACCTGGGTGTCGCTGGTCGGCGTCTGCCTCGGCGTCGCCGCGCTGATCGTGATCCTCTCGGTCATGAACGGCTTCGAGGGCGAGCTGCGCGGCCGGCTGCTGGCGCTGACCGCGCATGCCCGCGTGACCGTCGCGCCCGGCTTGCCCGAGGCCGACGCCGAGGCCGGCGCGCTGCGCGAGCGCTGGCAGCAGATCGCGCGCACGGCGCGTGCGCTGCCCGAGGTGCTCGGCGCGGCGCCGTACGTCGAGATCCAGGCGCTGGCCATGCACAGCCCCGAGATGCTGCCGGTGCAGCTGCGCGGCATCGATTCCACAGCGGAGCCCGCGGTGACCGCGGCCGCCGAGTCGGTGATCGAAGGGCGTCTCGACGACCTGCAGGCCGGCAGCGATCGCGTGATCGTCGGCAGCGTGATCGCCAGACTCCTCGCGCTCGGTGTCGGCGACCGCATGACCCTGCTCGTGCCCGGCGTCGGCCCGGACGGCGCGCCGCAGCCGCGGCTGCGCGAGTTCACGATCGCGGGCATCTTCGAGGTGGGCCTGCAGGACCACGACGGCGTGCTGGTGCTCGCCGCGCTCGAGGACGTGCGCGCGCTGACCGCGGACGACCCTCGCGCCGGCGGCCTGCGCCTGCGCCTGCGCGATGCGCTGCAGGCGCCGCTCGCCGCCGCGGCGCTGCAGGCGGCTCTGCCCGCCGGCTTCGAGGTGCGCGACTGGACGCGCGATCACGCCAACTATTTCCGCGCGATCCGCATCGAGAAGACCATGATGGCGCTGATCCTGCTGCTGATCGTCGCGGTCGCGGCCTTCAACATCGTGGCGATGCTGGTCATGGTGGTCACCGACAAGCGCACCGACATCGCGATCCTGCGCACGCTCGGCGCCTCGCCGCGGCGCGTCATGGGCGTGTTCCTGATCCATGGCCTGGTGATCGGCTGGTTCGGCGTGCTGCTCGGCGTCGCGATCGGCGTCGCGATCGCGGCCAACGTCGCCGACATCGTGCCGCTGCTCGAGCGTCTGTTCGGCTTCCGCGTCATGAACCCGGACGTCTACTACATCACCCGCATCCCCTCGGAGCTGCGCTGGGAGAACGTCGCCTGGATCGGCGGCGCGGCGCTGCTGCTGACGGGCCTCGCCACGGTCTATCCGGCGCTGCGTGCCGCGCGCGTCGCGCCGGCCGAGGCGCTGCGCTACGAATGAGCATGGCTGCCTCGTCGTACGAATGGCTGATCGGCACGCGCTATCTGCGCTCGGCGCACCGGCGCGGCTTCGTGTCGTTCGTGGCGCTGATCTCGGTGGCGGGCCTGATGCTCGGCGTCGCCGTGCTGATCGTCGTGCTGTCGGTCATGAACGGCTTCGAGCGCGAGCTGCGCGCGCGCATCCTGTCGGTGACTTCGCACGCCACGCTCATGGGTCTCGAGGGCGCGCTGCCCGACTGGCGCGCGGCGCGTACGGTCGCATTGCGCACGCCCGGGGTGCGCGAGGCCGTGCCCTACGTGGAGGCGCAGGCGATGCTCGCTCATGGCGCGCGCGTGGTCGGTACCGCGGTGCGCGGCGTCGACCCGGCGGAGGAACGCAAGGCGGTGGGGCTCGCGCAGCACGTCAGCGGCGGGCGGCTCGAGGACCTGCAGCCGGGCGCGTGGCGGATCATCCTGGGCGCGGCGCTGGCGACGGAGCTCGGCGTCGAGGTCGGCGGCACGGTCGTGCTGATCGCGCCGGAGGGTGCGGCGACGCCCGACGGCATCGTGCCGCGCATGCGGCGCTTCACCGTCGCCGGCACGTTCGAGTCGGGAATGTACGAGTTCGACCGCGGCCTCGCGCTGGTGCATCTCGCCGACGCGGCGCGGATCTACCGTCTCGGCGACCGCGTCACCGGATTGCGCCTCGCGCTGGACGATCCGTTCCGCGCGCCCGAGACGGTGCGCAACCTCGCGCTCGAGCTCGGCGGCGGCTTCTACGTCAGCGACTGGACGCGCAACCACGCCAATTTCTTCCGCTCCATCGAGCTCACGAAGTCGATGATGTTCGTGATCCTGCTGATGATCGTCGGCGTCGCCGCCTTCAACATCGTCGCCACGCTGGTCATGATCGTGAAGGAGAAGCAGCAGGACATCGCCATCCTGCGCACGCTCGGGGCCGGGCCACGCAACGTGCTCGCGACCTTCGCGCTGCAGGGCACGCTGATCGGGCTCGCCGGCACGCTCGCCGGCGCCGCGCTCGGCGTGCTGCTGTCGAACAACCTGCAGTCGCTGGTGCATGCGCTGGAGCGGCTGCTCGGCGTGCAGTTCCTCGACGA
>JADLDF010000520.1 GCA_020846815.1 Gammaproteobacteria bacterium
GGACTGGTCGGCGGGAGTCGAGGGCACCTTGGCCGACCAGGTCTTGCCCGTTTTCTCGTTGACCAGCAGCAGGTCAGTGAACGTGCCGCCGACGTCTACACCCAATCGATATGACATGCGCCCTCCGAGGGCTCGAGATGTGGGAAAAAAACCGAGGCAGGAGTATCCAGCCTCGGCCCGCGCCGCGCAATGCGCGACGCGTCGTATCACCGGTGTCAGGCCGCCTGCTGAGCGGGCCGCGGAAAACTGCCGGCCTTGACCAGCATGCTGGGCACCGGACGGCCCAGCGCCTCCTGCAGCCAGCGGCCGGTGTCGATGAGCTTCTCGAGATCGATCCCGGTCTGGATGCCCGAGCGGTGCAGCATGTAGACCAGATCCTCGGTCGGGATGTTGCCGGTCGCCGCCGGGGCGAACGGGCAGCCGCCGATGCCCCCCGCGCTCGCATCCAGCGCGACCGCTCCGGCCTGGACCGCCGCATAGGCATTGGCGAGGCCGGTGTTGCGGGTGTTGTGGAAATGACAGCGCAGGCGCACGCCGGGCAGCGCCTCGCGGGCGCGGGCGACGATTTCGCTGACCTGCGAAGGCACGCCGACCCCGATGGTGTCGGCGAACGCGATCTCGTGAGGGTTGCCCTCGGCGACCCGCCGGGCGATGTCGATGACACGCTGCACCGGCATCTCGCCTTCGAACGGGCAGCCGAAGGCCGCCGAGACCGTGACCTGCGGACGGACTCCCGCGGCATGCGCCGCGCGGGAGATGTCCAGCCAGGCGGCGATGGATTCGTCGGTGCCCACGCCTTGGTTGCGGCGGTTGAAGGTGTCGCTCGCGACCACGGCCATGCCGATCTCGTTGCAGCCCGCGGCCACGGCCCGGTCGAAACCCTTGCGGTTCAGTACCAGGCCCACGTACCAGACGTCCGCGCGCTTGCGCAGCGCGCCGAGCACCTGCTCGGCATCGGCCATCTGCGGCACCTTCTTCGGGTTCACGAAACTCGTGACCTCGAGCCGGCGCAGGCCGGCTTCGATGAGACGCTCGATGAACTCGACCTTGGCCGCGGTCGGCATCACGCCGGGTTCGCTCTGCAGGCCATCGCGCGGACCGACTTCGACGATTTCGATTGACTTGTTCATGCGCGTCACCGGAGCTGGAAAAGGAGCGAGGCGCGGGCCGCGACCTCTGCGGCCATTCTAGCAAGTGGTGCACGGGCCGAAGCCGGCACTTGCTTGACCGTTCACAGGACGCTCTGTACAAGTTGCGCCCTTCCCGTTCAGAGCCAATGCGAGGATTCCGATGGCCGCCGATCCGAAGTTCAAGAAAGGACCTCTCGCTGACCTGCGCGTCATCGAGATGGGTACGCTGATCGCGGGACCGTTCTGCGGCCAGTTGCTCGGCGATATGGGTGCCGAGATCATCAAGGTCGAGCCCCCCGGACAGGGTGATCCGCTGCGGGTCTGGGGCCGACAGAAGGCTGGCGAGCCGTCGCTCTGGTGGCCCGTGGTGGCGCGCAACAAAAAGGCCATCACCCTGGACATGCGCCAGGCCGAAGGTCAGAAGATTCTCAAGGAGTTGGTGAAGAACACTGATTTTCTTCTAGAAAATTTCCGTCCCGGCACGCTGGAGAAGTGGGGTTGCGGCTGGGACGAGCTGCAGAAGATCAACCCCCGCCTAATCATGATCCGGGTGTCCGGCTATGGCCAGTCCGGGCCTTATGCCCATCGCGCCGGCTTCGGCGCGATCGGCGAAGCCATGGGTGGCCTGCGTTATGTCGTCGGTGACCCCTCCACCCCGCCCTCGCGCATGGGCATCAGCATCGGCGACGAGCTCGCCGCGACCTTCGCCTGTCTCGGCGCGCTCTCGGCGCTGCACTACCGCGAGAGGACCGGCCGAGGCCAGGTCGTCGACTCGGCGCTCTACGAGGCGGTGCTGAACATGATGGAATCGCTGATCACCGAGTACGACAAGATCGGCTATATCCGCGAGCGCACCGGCGCGATCCTGCCGAACGTCGCCCCCTCGAACGTCTACAAGACCGCCGACGGCCTGGTGCTGATCGCTGCCAACCAGGACACCGTATTCGGCCGTCTCTGCGAGGCCATGGGCAAACCCGAGTGGTCGAAGGATCCGCGCTTCGTCAACCACCAGGCGCGCGGCAACCACCAGCGGCTGCTCGACGGCCTGATCGAGGAATGGAGCATGCAGCTTTCCACCAAGCAGGCGCTCGACCTCATGGACAAGGCCGGCGTCCCGGCGGGCCTGATCTACCGCGCGCCAGACATGCTCGAGGATCCGCACTTCAAGGCTCGCGACGCCATCGTCACGACGCAGCACCCCTATTTCGGCGAGCTGAAGATGCAGAACGTCGCGCCGAAGCTGTCCGAGACGCCGGGCAGCATCCGCAGTTCGGCGCCGACCGAGCTAGGCGAGCACAACGACGAGGTCTACTCGCGCCTGCTGGGGCTCGGGCCGGAGCGTCTCGCCGAGCTGCGCGCCGCCAAGGTCATCTAAGGTATCCCCATGAGCGAATCCCTGCAGGACAACTACGCGCGCGGCGGCTTCGGCAAGTCGTTGCCGCTCGGCCGGCGTCCGGCACTGCTGGTCATCGACTTCGTGCAGGCCTACCTGCAGCCGGGCTCGCCGCTGTACGGCGGCGCTGCGATCGAGCAGGCGCGGGTCGACTGCGTGACGCTGCTGCAGGCCTGTCGTACGGCCGGCATCCCGGTCGTCCATACCAATGTCGCATTCCAGAAGGGCGGCCGTGACGGTGGCGTGTTCTTCCGCAAGGTGCCGGCACTGAGCTGCTTCGAGGCCGGCGAGCATCCGGATCTGGCGCGCTTCGCCGACGGACTCGAGCCCGCGGCCGGCGAGACCGTGATCACCAAGCAGTACGCGAGTGCCTTCTTCGGCACCTCGCTGGCTTCGACGCTGACGGCGCTCGGCGTCGACACGCTGCTGATCGCGGGCGTCTCGACCAGCGGCTGCGTGCGCGCAACTGGCGTCGACTGCTGCCAGCATGGTTTCGTTCCGGTCATCGTCCGCGAAGCCGTCGGCGACCGCGCTCCGGGCCCGCACGAGGCGAACCTGTTCGACCTGCAGGCCAAGTACGCCGAGGTTCTCGACCTCGCGACCGTGCGTCGCTACCTCGATTCGCTGCAGCGCTCCGCCGCCTGAGGTGCCTCTGATGTCCCGTATCGGTCCGATTTCCTGCGTCACGATCGCCGCGCCCGAAGTGCAGCGGATGATCGATACCTACCACCTCTACCTCGGCTATGAGCTCGTCGATCACGGCAAGATCACGACCCAGCAGGCGCAGCTCTGGGGCCGCCCCAGCCTCGCCGGCCGTCGCTACGCGATCATGCTGCCGGGCGGCGAAGGCATTACGTCGTTCCGCTTCGTCGAGAGCCCGCCGGCGCCGGCGTACCGGCCCTTCCTCCACATGGGCTGGAACGCGGCCGAGATCATGGTGCAGGACACCGATGCCGTGGCTGCGAAGCTGGTCGACTCGCCTTTCAAGGTCATCGGCCCGCCCGCGGACCTGTCGTTCAGCGACAAGATCCGGGCGATGCAGGCGCTCGGACCTTCGAACGAGGCGCTGTACCTGACCTCCTTCAAGCAGAAGATGGCAGAGTTCGACGTGCCGGAGGCCAGGCACTTCGTCGACCGCGTCTTCATCGTGATCCTCGGCGGCGGCACGGCCGCGGGCCTCAACGAGTTCTACACGCGGCACTTCGGCGTCGCGACGGCGCAGGTCATGCCGGCCGTGATTTCGGTGATCTCGAACGCCCATGGCCTGCCGCCGGGCACCAAGCACGATCTGGCGGCACTCGGCCTCACGGGCCAGTCCTACATCGAGGCGGACACGATGCCGGCGGCGACCCTGTCCCGCGACGCGGCGGCCGGCGAGCTGCCGCCGGCCATCGCCATGGTCAGCTTCGGCGTCGACGCGCTGCCGGATTCGCTGCAGTATCTCGCGCCGCCGCAGACCCTGTCGCAGGCGCCCTACCACGGGCGTCGCGCCGCCGTTGCCGTGGGCCCGGCCGGCGAGCTGATCGAGCTGATCGAGCGCTGAGCGGCGTGGTGCGCCGATCCGGCCGCAGCCGACGACGTCCCGAGGCGTGGCCGTCGATGTCCGGGCGGCCGCTCACCCGCCGAGACCGATTTCGGAAAACCGCGATCCCGGTCGCGGTCCCAGCTGCGATGCTCGACGTCGCACACCGTGACCAGGCGTGCTGCTCCGCCGCGCGAGCACGGGCCGGTGGCAGATTCGAGCTCTATTCTAGGATGATCGCACCATGAGCGAGATGCAGTCTCCCCCGCGTCGCCCCAAGGGCCACCGTCCGCAGTTGTTCGCCGACCCGGCGATCGACCAGCTGCATGCGGCCTTCGTCGCGCTCGCGACCGAGCTGTCGGTGGCATTCGACCGCATCGACACCCTCGAGCGGCTGCTCGAGGAGCACACGAATGTCGGCCGCGAGGAAATCGATCGGTATCAGCCCGACGAGTCGGTCGCCGCCGCGCGCGCGGCGCGGCGCGCGGACATCGCCGAGCGGCTGCTGCGTCCGTTCCGGGACTTCGGCGAGGACCAGATCGCACGCGCGGAGCACGGTCAGGGCAAGGCCGGTGGCGCGGCCCAGGGTCGCTGAATTCGACTGCGTCCGCCGACCTGGTCGCGCGTCCGGGCGGGCCGGAGCGCATCCGCCGCTCGGACGTGGGCGAGCCTCGCGCCGGGGCCGGATGCGCGGCTGGCTACGATAACCGCGTTCACATGCCGCCCCGCCGGGGCCGAGGTCGACGATGCAGCCGTTCAAGCAGCACGACATGCTTCCGCGGACCGATCATGACGAGCAGGCACGCCAGGACTTCGTCTCGGCCTTCCGCAACCACCTCTCGGGCCGGCTGATGCCCGGCGCCTACCGCGTCTACGAGCAGCGCGTCGCACCCGCGTTCCATGCACGTCACGGTCGCCTCCCAACCGACCAGGACGAAGTCCGGCAGGTCATGACCAAGGACCCGTACTACCAATTCTGGAGCGCGATGCAGCGGCGCAGCCAGGAGCTGCTGTGGGAGTCGGTGATCGCGCCCACCGAGCGCCAGCTACCGGAGCTCATCCGCCGGGCCCGTCGCCTCTCGAAAAAGGCGCTCGCCAAGGGCCGCCGCGGCACGTTGCGCCTCGACCCGAACCTCGTCGTGCCGCGCTATCACACGGCCGTCGACATCCACCTGCAGCCCGGCGGCTATCACACCGATTTCACCGCCGACGACGTCGCGGCCGGCGTCGTCTACGACAAGGGCATCAACCTCTACATGGGCGATGCGCTCGGACCGGAGAACA
>JADLDF010000521.1 GCA_020846815.1 Gammaproteobacteria bacterium
CGAGCGAGGCGATCGAGGCACGCGAGCTGCCGGTCGTCAGCGCGACCAGCGCGACCAGCAGCGGCCCGAGCACGGTCGCGAACTTGCCCATCATGTTGTAGAAGCCGAAGAACTCGCCGCCCTTGCCCTCCGGCACCAGGCGCCCGAAGAACGAACGCGACAGGCTCTGCACGCCGCCCTGCACCAGGCCGATGATCACGGCGAGCGCGAAGAACTCGAGCACGCTGTCGAGGAAGAAGGCGTACAGCGTCGCGAGCGTGTAGACCCCGATGCCGACCAGGATGCCGCGCCGCGCGCCGATGCGCTCACCGAGCCAGCCGAAGACGAGCGCCGCCGGAAAGGCCACGAACTGCGTCATCAGCAGCGCCGCGAGCAGGCTCTCGGTCGGCAGCCCGAGTGCGACGCCGTAGTCCACCGCCATCTTGATGATCGTGTTGACTGCGTCGATGTACAGCCAGTACGCGACCAGGAACAACGCGAGCTCCCGGTAGTGCGCCACCTGGCGCAGCGTCGAGACCAACTCGCGCAGGCCCAGCAAGGTCGCGGCTCCGAACGAGACGCCCGCCTCTCCAGGCCGCTCGCGTACCTGCAGCGCCAGCGGCAGCAGGAACACCAGCCACCACAGCGCGACCAGCACGAACGAGACCCGCACGGCCTCGGCCGCATCGGCGAGGCCGAACCAGCCAGGCTTCACCGTCATCAGCACGTTGAACGCGAACAGCAGCCCACCGCCGAGGTATCCCAGCGCATAGCCGAAGGCCGATACGCGATCGAGCTCGTCCTCGCGCGCGACGTCGAGCAGCAGCGCATCGTAGAACACGTTCGCGGCCGCGAAGCCGATCGAGCCGACGACGAACAGCGCCGCCGCCCAGCCCCATTCGCCGCGCTCGACGAACCACAGCAGCCCCGTGCCCAGGATGCCGAGCAGGCTCCAGGCGATCAGGAAGCGCTTGCGCCGCCCACAGCGGTCCGCGATCGCCCCGAGCACCGGTGCCAGTACCGCGACGACGAAGCCCGCGATGCCGTTGGCGAACCCGAGCCGCGAGGTGCTGACCGTGGGATCGACGCCGAGGCTCCAGAAACGCTGAAAGAATGCCGGGAAGAACCCCGCCATGACCGTGGTCGCGAACGCTGAATTGGCCCAGTCATAGAACGCCCAGGCGAGCACGGGGCGGCGGGTGTAAAGGCGGCTCACCCCGCCAGCCTACCGCGCCGCACTGAGGCGTGCAGCGGACTCGGCGTACCCCAGCTGCTCCGCCGCCGGCTCCATGGAGACTCGCTAGCACCCGCCGTTCGACGTCATTCACGGATTGCGCAGCGGTTGCAGACGCCTGCGCTGTTCCCATACCCAACCCGAACACCCCAATAGCGCATAGACTGCGATCCGAATTCGGCATCTACGGCTGGAATCGCACTGCCGCAGACTCGCCAGTGAACGAATCGCCTGCACTGCGGGAGGTGCGTGCGCGGCCATCACGACTGCCCGGTCCATTGGCGATGCCGGAGTGAAACTTACGATCCACGCGGCCGGTTATCGCGACGCCGCGACGCGCCAGCTCGCCGTCCTTCCGCCGCGCCAGATCTCGATCCGGGCACAGGACGAACCCGATTCTCAGCCCCCCTGCTCGCGCGTCTCTCGGAACGTGACGCCCGGCCAGCGCTCCTGGGTCAGCGATAGGTTGACCCGCGACGGCGCGAGATAGACCAGGCCGCCATAGTGATCGAGCGCGAGGTGGTCGTAGGCCTTGGCGCGGAAGTCCGTCAGCATCTTCTCGTCGTCGCAGTGGATCCAGCGCGCGGTGTGCACGCCGATCGGCTCGAAGGTGCACTGCACGGCGTACTCGTCCTGCAGCCGGAACGCGACCACTTCGAACTGCAGCTGGCCGACGGCGCCGAGGATCTGGTCGTTGTTGCGCAGCGGCCGGAACAGCTGCGTGGCGCCCTCCTCGCAGAGCTGGTCGAGGCCCTTGGAGAGCGCCTTCATCTTCAGCGGATCGCGCAGCACCGCGCGGCGGAACATCTCGGGCGCGAAGTTCGGGATGCCGATGAAGGTCAGCGCCTCGCCCTCGGTGAACGAGTCGCCGATGTTGATAGTGCCATGGTTGTGCAGGCCGATGATGTCGCCGGCGTGGGCATCCTCGGCGGCGCTGCGGTCGGCGGCCATGAAGGTCAGCGCGTCGGCGATGCGCACGTCCTTGCCGAGCCGCACATGGCGCATGCGCATGCCGCGCGTGTACTTGCCGGAGCAGAGCCGCAGGAAGGCGATCCGGTCGCGGTGCGCCGGATCCATGTTCGCCTGGATCTTGAACACGAAGCCGCTGAGCTTCGGCTCGCCGGCCTCGACCATGCGCTGGCGCGTTGCCCGCGGCAGCGGCGGCGGCGCGTGTACGACAAAGGACTTCAGCAGCTCCTCGACGCCGAAGTTCGCGATCGCCGAGCCGAAGAACACCGGCGTCTGCTTGCCGGCACGGTAGGCCGCGAGGTCGAACGACTGGGTCGCGCCCTGCACCAGCTCTATCTCCTGGTCGAAAGCCGCGGCGCCGTCGCCGAGCAGCTCCCGCCCCGCCGCGCTGTGCAGGCCGTCGATGACGAAGTTCTCGCCGACGCGCCCGCGCTCACCGGCGGCGTAGACGTAGATCCGATCCTCGAGCAGGTGGTAGATACCCTTGAGCTCGCGCCCCATGCCGATCGGCCAGGTCACGGGCGCAGTCGCGATCTTCAGCACCTGCTCGATCTCGTCGAGCAACTCGATCGGCGGGCGGCCGTCGCGGTCGAGCTTGTTGATGAAGGTCATGATCGGCGTGTCGCGCAGCCGGCAGACCTCCATGAGCTTGATGGTGCGCTCCTCGACGCCCTTGGCGCAGTCGATGACC
>JADLDF010000522.1 GCA_020846815.1 Gammaproteobacteria bacterium
CCGCATGGATCGCTGCTTCGGCCCTCGCGCTCGGCCTCGCCGGCTGCGCCAACACCAGCTCCGACGGCAGCCCGCCCGACGTCGGCCCGACGGACACGACCAGCGGCAACGGCAATCCGGCAGGCGGAGCGAACGCGCCCCGCTCCGACGCGCGCGCATTGTTCGCGCCGCTGTCGGGCGTGCTGCCGTTCCCGACCGACCTGTACTTCAACGGCTCGACGGACGGCACGCTGAACGCGCCGGCGAACCCGTTCCAGCCGAATCTGGCCGCACTCAATGCGCTCGACGGCTACTCGACCACGTCCCCGATCGAAGTGCGCTTCAGCACGCCGCTCGATCCGGCCTCGCTGACGGCGGCCGCAGTGCGCGTCGTGCAGGTCACGATCGACAACTCCACCAAGGCCACGACCGGCGTCGTGCGCCCGCTCGTGCTCGGCACGGACTACGCGCTCGAGCTCGCGACCGATGCCGGCGCAGCCGGTACGATGTTGAAGATCCGGCCGCTGAAGCCGCTTGTGCCGAGCACCGGTGCGACCAACAACGGCTACCTCGTGCTGCTCACCAACGCGCTGCGCGACGCCAGCGGCGCGACCGTCGCCGCCGACACCGACTACGCGACCATCAAGGCCGCACTGCCGAGCTGCGCGAGCATCACCAACGGCTCGCTCAACGGCATCTGCCGCCTGACCGGCGCGCAGCTGCAGATCGCCGGCGCGCTCGGCGTGCCGGCCGCGAGCGTCGTGCTGTCGTTCAGCTTCTCGACCGTCTCGGTCGCGGACTCGTTCGCCGCGCTCGCCGCGCTCGTGCCCGCGCAGCCGATCGCCGTCGCGGCCACCGGCCTCACCACGCGCCAGGCCAACGCGGCGCTGCAGGGCAAGGCGAACCTGTTCGTCGGCACGACCACCGTGCCCTACTACCTGCGCGTCGCGACCGGCCCGCAGGACAGCGCGGTGCTGACCTCGACCTGGCTCGCGGCCGGCGGACCGGCGATTCCCGGCTCCGACCCGACCAGCCGATTCATCACGCGCTTCAACCCGGTGCCGGCCAAGACCGCGGACCTGCAGATCCCGCTGCTGGTCACGGTGCCGAATGCGACCGCGGCCGGCGGCGCCGGCTGCCCGCGGCCGGCCGCCGGCTGGCCGGCCGCGATCGTGCAGCACGGCCTCGGCGGCGACCGCTCGCAGGCGCTGGCGATCGCCGACGCCTTCGCCGACGCCTGCTTCGTCGTCGCGTCGATCGACCTGCCGCTGCACGGCATCACCAGCACGGCCAGCCCGCTCTACCAGGCGGGCCGCGAGCGCACCTTCAACCTCGACCTGCTGAACAACGCGTCCGGCGCCGCGGGCCCCGACGGCGTGATCGACCGCTCGTCGGCGCACTTCATCCAGGTGCCGAGCCCGCTGACCACGCGCGACAACCTGCGCCAGGGCCAGGCCGACCTGATCGTGTTCGCCAGATCGGTCGTGAACCTCGATGTCACCGGCGACGGTGTCGCCGACATCGACCCGGCGCGCCTGCACTACGTCGGCCTGTCGCTGGGCGGCATCGTCGGCGCCGTCAGCTCGCGCTTCGCGCCCGGCGTGCGCACCGCCACGCTCGCGGTGCCCGGCGGCCTGCTGACCCAGCTCTTCCTCGACTCCCCGACCTTCGGCCCGAGCATCAAGCAGGGGCTCGCGGCGCAGGGTCTCGCCGAGGGCACGACGCTGTTCAACAGCTTCTTCCGCGATGCCCAGGCCGCGCTCGACACTGCCGATCCGGTCAATCATCTCGCTGCAACCGTGGCCGCGAAGCCGATCCACCTGACGCAGGTCACCGGTGACACCGTCGTGCCGAACAGCGCGACCGCGCGGCTGGTCACGGCCGCGAACCTGCGCCGCATCGGCACCGCCGGCCCGACGCCGGTCACCGCCGGCAACGGCGTCTGGGTCAACTTCACCGCCGGCTCGCACGGCACGCTGTTCGATCCGACCGCGAGCCTGCCCGCGACCGTCGAGATGCAGTCGCAGACGGTGCAGTTCGCGGCGTCGGCGGCGGCGCCGGGCGGGCCGTTCCTGGTCATCACGAACACGGCGGTGCTCCAGCCCTGAGCGCCGCATCCTCGCGGCTCGCCGGGCCCGTCGACCGCGAGGACTTCTTTGCCGCACAGCGGCGCCATCGTCGTGCGGCGCTGCGGCTGACCCTGCTCGCAGACGTCGCGGTCGTGCTGGTCGGCGTGCCGCTCGCGGCCATCGTCGGCAACGATCCGCTCGGCCAGTCCTTCGGCACCCATCCATCGGTGGCGCGCCGCCACGAGCGGGTGCTGCGCTTCGGGACGCTGCCGCAGTCGCCGCGCAGATCGCCATTCGCAGCACCGGCCGGCTTGTCCAGCTGGCGCGCCTGGGCCGGTGCCTCATTGGTTCTGACCCTCTGCGCGCTGATGATCGTGCTCGTGCCGCTGATGCTCTATCTGCTGGTCGCCGTGACGCTGCTCGCACTGATGGTCGGCATGATGTGGGTCATGGTGCTGCTGCTGCCGCTGCGCTGGCTGCTCGGCTGATGCGCGAAGGGCATCCGGGCAGCAGCATCGGTTTCAGCTGCGGGTTGCGGGCCCGCGCTCACCCGCATGTCGCCGGTGTCACGGGGCGCGCTGCGTTAGACTGCGCGGATCATGTCCTCCTCCGACCCTCAGTCCGCAGGCTTCTTCAAGCGCCTGCGCGCCAAGCTGAATCCGCCGAACTCGTGGCTCAGCTACGACCTCGGCAACCTGTTCCGCGGGCGCAAGATCGATGCGGCGATCCTCGAGGAGCTCGAGACGCGGCTGCTGGGCGCCGACGTCGGCGTCACGGTGACCGAGGAGCTGATCGAAAAGCTGCGCAAGCGCGTGGCGCGCAACGAACTCGCCGACGTCGAGGCGCTGATGGCGGCACTGCGCGACGCGATCACCGAAACGCTGCGGCCCGTGCAGCAGCCGCTCTCGATAGACGGCGCAGCCAGGCCCTATGTGATCCTGGTCGTCGGCGTCAACGGCTCGGGCAAGACCACGACCATCGGCAAGCTGGCGCGGCGGCTGACGGCCGAGGGCCGCAGCGTGCTGCTCGCCGCCGGCGACACCTTCCGCGCCGCGGCGAGCGAGCAGCTCGACATCTGGGCGCAGCGCGCCGGCGTCGAGGTGGTCGCACAGCAGGCGGGTGCCGATCCCGGCGCGGTGATGTTCGATGCGGTCAGTGCCGCCAAGACCCGCGGTCTCGACGTGCTGATCGCCGACACGGCCGGGCGGCTGCACAGCCAGTCGCACCTCATGGAAGAGCTCAAGAAGGTGCGCCGCGTGATCGCGCGCCTCGAGCCCTCGGCACCGCACGAAGTGCTGCTGGTGCTCGATGCGAACCAGGGTCAGAACGCGCTCGCGCAGGCCGTGCAGTTCCACGAGGCGATCGGCGTCACCGGCCTGGTGCTGACCAAGCTCGACGGCACGGCCCGCGGCGGCATCGTGCTCGCGATCGCGCGCCGGCTCGGCCTGCCGATCCGCTTCATCGGTATCGGCGAACAGGCCGAGGACTTCGGCGAGTTCGATGCGGCCGCGTTCGCCCGCGCGCTGGTCGACGGGGCCAGCCCATCCGCCGACGGCACGGACCGGGCCGAGGCCGTGACCGGTACGGGGGCGGGCTCGGGTACCACGTACACTTCGCCAGGGGCAGCGGCAGTCGACGACGGCGGCCCGGGCCCGGCGGAGCCGAGCGCCGAACCGGCTGCGGAGCCAGCCAGCGAGCCGGCTGAAGAATCGGCCAGGAAGGGCGGCTTCTTCCGCCGCTGGGGGAAGCGCGGATGATCCATTTCGACCGCGTCAGCAAGCGCTACCCGAACGGCCGCGAGGCGCTGCTGAACGTCTCGCTGCAGATCGACGCCGGCGAGATGGTGTTCCTCACCGGCCGCTCGGGCGCGGGCAAGAGCTCGGTGCTGAAGCTGATCGCGCTGCTCGAGCGGCCGACGCGCGGCACGGTCACGGTCGCGGGCGCGAACACCTCGAAGCTCGACGCGCGCGCGATACCGGCGTTCCGCCGCAAGGTCGGGGTCGTGTTCCAGGACCACAAGCTGCTCATGGACCGTCCCGTGTTCGACAACGTCGCGCTGCCGCTGATCGTCGCCGACACGCCGCTGCGCGAGATCGACAAGCGCGTGCGCGCCGCGCTCGACCAGGTGGGGC
>JADLDF010000523.1 GCA_020846815.1 Gammaproteobacteria bacterium
CACGATGTTCGTGAACCTGAGCCGGTTGCCGAGCTCGCGGATGTCCTGGTCGAGCTGCAGGCGCACGTCGCGCAGCTCCTTGCGGATGCGCAGCTTCTCGCGCTGGAAACGCTCGAGCTCCTGCTCCTGTTCGGGCGTCAGCAGCACCTCGGACGACTCGTTGCGGCCGGTCTTGAGCGCCGCGAGCTTCTGTTCCGTGTCCTGCAGCTGCTGCTCGAGCTCCTGCTCCTTGGCGCGGAAACGATCCTCGGCCGAGAGACGCAGCGCATCGACGCGGTCGAACGGGCGGGTGAAGGTCGCGCGCCCGCGGATGCTGATCAGATCGTTGCTGCCGGCGAGGTTGTCGAGCGCGTTCCAGACGAAGTCGCCGTTGTTCGCCCAGGCCTGCGCGACGCGCTGCCCGAAGAGGTTCTGCTGCCGCACCCAGAGGAAGTCCGAGAGCAGGTCGCTGTCGGCGACGATCACGAGGTTCAGCGGCTTGCTCGAGGCCGCGAGATGCGCCTCGGTGCCGCTCGCGGCACCTGCCGGCGGGCCATCCGGAAAAGCGCTGCGGACGTTGCCGGTGACGCGGGCCGCGAGCGCATAGTGCTGGCCGGTCGGCCGGAAGCCGTCACGCAGCGTCGCCGGGTCCATGAGCATCTGGAAACGCGATGCCGGCAGCGGCGCGGCCTGGGTGCTGCTGCTGAGCAGCGGCTCGAACTTCGTGGCCGCATTCTTCTGCGGCGCGAGGAAGCCCGCCGAAGCGAGATTCACCGACGTCAGCGTCGCGGTGATGACGTCGCCATCGTCCAGCGAGCTCGCATCGAGCCCCAGGATGCCGATGTGCCGGGTCGGTGGCTCGCCGGGACGCATGCTCACGACCAGGCCGCGCTCGAGATCGCCGATGACCTGGCCGCGGTCGAAGGCCACGCCCCAGGCGGCCAGCAGCGGGCCCGGATCGGAGGCACGATCGGCGCCGAGCGCGGCCAGCGGATTGCCGGGCTCCGCACCCGAGGGATCCGCTTCGGCCAGTGGGTCGACGAACATCAGCACGTGGCCGCCGCGCAGCGCAAACTGGTCGATGGCGTACTGGGTCGCGGGGGAGAGATCCTTCGGATGAACGACGACGAGCACGTCGACATCCGCGCCGATCGCCTTGGCGTCCATCTGCAGCGGCCGCACGTCGAACAGCTGCTCGGCCTGGCCGAGCACCAGCCACGGCTCGCTCGCCTGGCCGCTCATGGGATCGAAGCCGCCGCTCATCGGCAGCGACGACAGCCAGGCGACGACCGGCTTGCGCGGCGTGGAGAGCTGGTGGATCAGCTTCGCGACGTCGTATTCGAGGAAAGACTCCTTGGCCGGATCGAAGAAGTCGATCGCGGCGCGCCCGTCGGTGGAATTGGTCGCGCCGAGGCCGAAATAGAACGATTGGCCCTCGCCGCCGAGCGGCACGGCGCGCACGCCGAGCTCGGCGGCGCGATCCTCTTCTTCGGAGAACGGCTGCGGATCGATGACCGTCAGGCGCAGCTTGCCGCCGGAGCGCGAGGCGAGCTCCTGCAGGAATTCGCGCACCCGTGTGCCATAGGTGCGCAGCGCCGGATAGGCCGTCGAGCCCTCGGCGGAGAAGAAGAAATACAGGTTCACCGGCTCGGCGAGGTTGCCGACGATGCGCGCCGTGCCCGGTGCGAGGGTGTAGAGCCGGTTTTCGGTGAGGTCGAGACGCGCGCCGCGCAGCAGCTTCGCCGACAGCACGGTCAGCGCGACGAACAGCACGCCGAGCAGCACGACCGCGCCGGCGCCGAGAGTGGATCGCTTCATCGCCATGGCCCGCCCGCTCCCGTGCTCATTCGGCCTTGCGGGCGTCGAGCACGACGCTCGTCACCACGAGGAAGAACGCGATGGTCATGCCGAAGTAGAGCACGTCGCGCAGGTCGATCACGCCCTTGGACAGGGCCTCGAAGTGGGTCAGGAAGGACAGCGAGGCGACCGCCTCGGTCAGGCCCTGCGGCGCCCAGGCACGGAACGCGTCGAGCACCAGCGGGAAGCCGGCGAGCAGGAACACGAAGCAGGCGACGACACCGAGAATGAAGGCGATGACCTGGTTGCGCGTCAGCGCCGACATGCAGGAGCCGATCGCGAGGAAGCCACCCGCCATCAGCAGTGCGCCCAGATAACCCGTGACGATGGCGCCGTGGTCGGGCGAACCGAGGTAGGCGACCGTGATCCACAGCGGGAAGGTCAGGATGAGCGCGATGCCGGCGAACGCCCAGGCGGCGAGGAACTTGCCGAGCACGGCCTGCCAGAGCGTGATCGGCTGGGTCAGCAGCAGCTCGAT
This sequence comes from Gammaproteobacteria bacterium, assembly GCA_020846815.1. The sequence goes on from JADLDF010000523.1 coordinate 2,315, forward strand.
GCTGCCGCTGCGACGTTCCTCGGCCCAGAGGCGCATGGAGATCGCCGGGATCAGGAACAGGTAGAGCCAGGGCAGGAAGTTGAAGAACGGCGCGAGGTCAGCCTGGCCGCGCTCATAGAATCCGCCGAGGTAGAAGGTGAAGGCCGAGGCCAGCACCAGGAAGATCAGGATGAAAACGTAGGCGAGCGGCGTCGCGAAGTAGCTCGCGAGCTCGCGCCGGAACAGGATGCCGATGATGCGCACGGGGATCTCCGTTTCCTGAGGCCCGCCTCAGGCGGTGATCGTGCGGAACACTTCGTCGAGCCGGCCGGCCTCGAGCTGCAGCTCGCGCAGGCTGGCGCCCTCGCGCGCCGCGATCGATTGCACGGGCGCGAGGATCGCGGCACCGCCCTGCGGCAGCGCGGTCACTCGCGCAGCGCGCGATTCGTATTCCACGGCGGCGATTTCAGCGAGATCTTCCAGCGCCGCGCGGATGCGCGCCGCCTGTGCCTCGTCGTCGACGCGGAACGACACGGCATTGTGGTAGCGCGAGCGCGCCGCGAGCTGCTGCGGCGTCTGGTCGGCGACGATGCGGCCGCGCGCGATGATGATCGCGCGCGTGCAGACCGCGGTCACCTCCTCGAGGATGTGGGTCGAGATCACGACGATCTTGTCGCGCGCCATCTCCTCGATGAGCGTGCGCACTTCGTGCTTCTGGTTCGGGTCGAGGCCGTCGGTGGGCTCGTCGAGGATCAGCACCTGCGGGTCGTGCACCAGCGCCTGGGCGAGGCCGACACGGCGCCGGAAGCCCTTGGAGAGCGTCTCGATGGTCTGCTCGAGCACCGGCTCCAGATGCAGGCGGCCGAAGACGTGATCGAGCCGGGCGCGGCGGTGGGCGCCGCCGAGCCCGCGCAGGTCGGCGACGAAACCGAGGAAGGCGCGCACGGTCATCTCGCCGTAGGCCGGCGCGCCCTCGGGGAGGTAGCCGAGGCAGGCGCGGGCCGCGACGGGTGCGTCGAGGACGTCGTGACCGCAGATCGAGGCCGTGCCGGAAGTCGGCACGACGAAGCCCGCGATCATCCGCATGGTCGTCGACTTGCCGGCGCCGTTGGGCCCGAGGAAGCCGAGCACCTCGCCCGGCGCCACCTCGAAGCTGAGATCCTCGACGGCGGGCACGGGGCCGTAGCGTTTGGTGAGGCGGTCGGTCTTTATCATCTATCTGATGCGGAAAGAGGTCTGGTGCGGTAAGAGGTCGGGACGGCGCGGAAAGTTCCGCGGCAAGCCGGCGTCGCCCGCCGGCGCGGGATTCTGGGCAAGGCCGCGCCCGGATTTCAAGAGCCTGCCACGCCGGTGGCAGCGGCGGCGGCATCCTCTAGAATGCGCTCATGACTACACTCGTCAAGCGCACCACGCTGATCGTCCGCAGCCTCGAGCGGCCGGTCGCCTTCTATGGCGACGTGCTCGGGCTGTCCAAGTATCACGACGACGAGATCGTGCTGTCCGGCGTCGGGCTCGCCGCCGCCAGCGCGGCGACCGCACCCAGTTCGTCATCATGCGTTCGGTCGACCCGGTCGTGGTCATGATCGGGCTGCTGGAGTCCACCGCGCCGCGGCTGCCGGAGCCGGCGGCGCCGCGCGCGCGGCTCGGTATCGGCGACATCGTGTTCGTGATGCAGGGCGACGACGTGCACGGCGTGCACGAGCGAGCGCTGCGCTTCGGCGCGCACATGCACGTAGCGCCCCACGAGCGTAGCGCCCACGAGTTCCAGGTGCGCGGCGCGGATGGACGGGAGTCGCGCATGACCTCGCTGAGCCTGTGGGATCCCGATGACTACTTCATCGAGTACAACCAGCGCCATGGCTGAGCCGGGCGACGGCGGCGGGCGTGCCCTGGTCTGGGACCTGCCGGTGCGGCTCATGCACTGGACCCTGGTACTCGCGGTCGCCGGCTCCTGGACGACCCAGGAGCTCGAGGGCGACTGGTTCGAGTACCACGTCTGGTGCGGCTACACCGTGCTGCTCGTGGCTGCGACGCGCATCGTCTGGGGTTTCGTCGGCACGCGCCATGCGCGCTTCGGTGCGTTTCTGCGCGGGCCGGGCGCGGTTTTCGGCTATGCGCGCGACCTGTTCGGCCGTGGCGCGGGCCATCATGCCGGCCACAATCCGCTCGGTGCGCTGATGGCGGTCGCGCTGCTGCTGCTGCTGCTGACCATGGCGGCGACCGGCCTGTTCGCGAATGACCAGATCATGGCTTCGGGGCCGCTCTACGGCTATGTCAGCAGCACGACCAGCGACCGGCTGACCTCGATCCACAAGCAGCTCTTCGACCTGCTGCTGGTCGCGATCGTGCTGCACGTCGCCGCGGCGTTCTTCTATCTGCTGGTGCGGCGCGACAACCTGATCCTGCCGATGATCACCGGCCGCAAGGACGCTGCCGCAGTGTCGCCGGAGGAGCGCATCGCGAGCTCGCGCACCTGGCTCTGGGCGCTGATCCTCGCGGCTTTCGCCGTGGGCCTCTACGTGCTGGTGCGGACCGCGCCCGAGGCGTCGCTGTTCTCGTTCTGACAGGATCCCCGCGTGTCGACGGACGCGCGGGCACTGCCGGGAGGCGCATCCGCGGCGCCGGTCCGGCCAGAGTCGTCCCTCCGTCCCGCCACGAGTCTCCATATCCGCCATGCAGCATCCGCCCCGCAACGAGAATCCGCCGGCCGGCGTCCGGCCGCGCTTCGTGCTCACGACCCAGTGCCCGGACACCACCGGCATCGTGGCCGCGGTCGCCGGCTTCCTCGCCACGCACAACTGCCTCATCACCGAGGCGCAGCATTTCGACGACCCGGTCGCCAACGTGTCGTTCATGCGCGCGGTGTTCCACGACA
>JADLDF010000524.1 GCA_020846815.1 Gammaproteobacteria bacterium
CGCCACGCCTCGTCGAGGTCGTTCCAGACCTGCTGGTCGACGATTCGAGCGCGGCAACGTCTCGGTTTCATTGCTCCCGGAACGGATTGACCACCTTCACTCCGTCGTAGTCTGCCCCGGCCTGCAGATCTTCGGACCAGAGGACGCTTGCGCCAGCCTGGCGAGCGGCCGCGATGATCAGTGCGTCCCAGACGCTGAGCTGAAACCGTTCCTGGATCACGAGACCTTCGCGAAGCAGCGCCTTGCCGTTCTCGATCACCCGCCACGCGAGGTAGCTCCGTACCAGGCGGGCGGATTCGGCGATCGGCATGCCGGCCTTGCGCACCAGATTGGCGTGAAGCTCCTGCAGCACCTGCACGCTCAACGCCGGCGCTTCCGAGGCCGCCCACAGGTCGCGAACTTTATGGCGGGCACGCTCGTGCCGTGGATCGCTCGATCGCGTGTGCGCATAGACCAGGATGTTGGTATCGACGAACAGGCCGGAGGCGCTATCGCTCATGGGCCTGCTCACGATCGAGCGGCTCGCCCCTGATCTGCGCCGGCTCGGCCAGGAAGCTCAACGCGGTCTTGCGCGCTTGCTCGAAGCCGTCCTGCTCCTCGACGGCGCGGGCGACGAGCTCGCCGACCCAAGCCGACACGGAAAGATTTCGGTCCACCGCCAGATGGCGGACCCGCTTCAGCAGCGCCTCATTCAGACGAAGGGTGATGTTGGCGGCCATGGCATCTCCAAGCGTGCACTTGAAAAGTGTAGCACTCGAATTTGACCATTTCGAGTGCAAATACCTCTTGCTTGCTCGGCGGCGGGCGCGGAGGACTCGGACTGCTCGAATGGCGTCGGGCAACGCCTCGCAGCTTGCCGCGGTGATCAGTCCTCCGTGGCCTTCAACTCCGGTCGCACGGCCGGGCAATCGGTGAAAGCAGGATCGGCCAGCAGATCGATCTTCTGGAATCAATAAGCCTAAGCAGCCGCGCGAACCTGATCCGCCTGCTGCCCCAGATCGCGTCGCTGCGCGTCCAAGACAACAGCGCCGAAGCCGATCCGAAAGCCGGCTTGCGCCCGGAACCGCTGCTGCTCCATATGGAAGACGGCCGCGTCCGTCGATTTGTCAGATGCGGCTACTTTCCGCATTCGGTGCAGACGTTGTTGGCATGCCTGAATGCGAGCCGCCACTGGCCGTTGCTCAGCAGCCAGGCATTCGTATAGCGACGACGCGGGGTTTTTCCCTCATTCGGCGCTCCCTTTGCGGGCACTACCGTCTCGTCACCCATTACGACAACCATGTCCCTGTAGAAGAGGAATTTCTCGGGTCTACGCTCGAACTCCGTATAGCGGATGACTCCCTTGCCAATGAGCTCGAGAAGCTCCTTCTTTATCGTTGACGATGCGATTGGTCGGGTGATTGACAGTCACGTCGTCTGCCATGCGCCGGTCGAGAGCTGCGGCATCGCCTTTGAATATTGTCTGGGCGTGAGCAAGGTCCAGGACGCGAATTTCACTTTCCAGAGCTTCGTTCTCCGGAGACTGTTGAGAAACGGCGGCAGTCGGAGCAATCAGCAGACTGATGAACAGCCCATGGATGATGTGCTTCATCGTGTTCTCCTATCGGAAGGTTCTCCTCAGGGAGCAGTGCGACCTATGCTGGAAACCTGTCGTGTTGCGGGGCGTCTCCACCTATGTGATCCCAGGGCGCCTTCGATCCTACGAAGATGTGCATCGATATCCGAACGCCGGGATCTCCGTTCACGCAACCAAGGGTCACGCCATGGACCACTCCGTCGTGGATTCCGCACAGCGTAGATCCACAAGTGCTGCAGAACGCCATGCCCCAGCCGGGGGATGTTTCGTAGTGAACCAGATTCCCTTCACCTGCGTCCCAGACGAAGGAACCAGGCTCGACTTCAGCGTAGGCCGATCCGGCGCCGCTGAATGCCTTGCGACAGCGGGAGCAATGACAGCTCCGTGCATTCCTGAGCGGCGCCGTTACCCGATAGCGGATCTTTCCGCAGAAGCACTCTCCGGTCAGGGCCATTGCGGCGCGCGCTCCAGTCGCTTCACGCTCGGCCTTCTGAACATACATTCTCCACGGCTTCGCACCGCTGATTCTTTCGGTGGACGTACCGCACTCAGCGCCGCGCCTCGCCGAGGTCGTTCCAGACCTGCTGATCGACGATCCGGCCCGCGTCGTCGATTTCGAAGCGGTCGACGAAGCGGATGCCGGCGAACGGCCGGCCGTCCGGCCAGTCGCCAGCGAGCGTGCCGCGGCAGTAGACCGTCGTGACGCCATGCCGGTCGACCGGCAGCTCCTCGATGCGTTCGATCGTCTTGCGCACGCCGCGATAGCGCGTCTTCGACCACTCGACCAGCGCCTGCAGCGTCCGGAACTCGCTGCCGCCCGGGAACACCATGCGTGCTTCGGGCGCGAGGAACGCCGCCGCCCGCGGCAGGTCGCGCGCTTCGAGTGCGGCGAGGAAGGTCTCGACGACGCGACGCGGCGTCTCGGGCGGCGTGGTGGCATGCGGCGTGGCCGTGTCATGGGTCATCTGCGACTCCTGCGCGCGAATCGATCCGGCTACTGATCCCAGTCGAGCCGGATCAAGGGCGTCAAGTCCACGGGATTGCCCTGATCGACGTTCATCCCGATGACGGCTTCGGTGCGTGGCACGCGATAGTAGTAGTTGGAGCCCGCCTGCACCGTGCCCGACTCTCCCGTGGTCGGGTCGACGACACGAAACGTGCCGCTCAGCAGATCGCCCATGACCCGCGCGTTCCGGTCCGAGGACTCGGTGCGCACTGCAGCCGTCTGGCGGTAGATCGCGTTCACGTGCTGCATGGTGTCGCGCTGCTGCTGCGCCTCGCGCGCCGAGATCCGGCGCTCGCGTTGCAACCACGGCAGCTCGATGCTCGTCGTCGCCACCGTGTGCGCGAGAGCCTCCGCCGCCAGCGGCTCGGACGCGGGCTCGGCCAGATAGCCGTGCAGCTGGATCACGGCCCAGGCCCGCGAATCCTGCAGACCGTAGAGCTCCGTCGTCGCCCTGGCCCGGCCGCGCTGCCCCTGGTATTCGAAATCGACCTCGCCGGTGGCGAGGCTCGCATTGGTGGCGTTGCCGTACCGGTAGCGCGCGGCGGCCGTCCGGGCCGCCAGCTCAGGCAGTGGCTGCGCTCTGAGGATGCGCGCGCCGGCGAAGCGTTGCGGCAACCACCACTTCAGGAAATCCTCGCCGGACAGGTAGCGCTGGACGCGCATCGGGCGGCCGCCGCCGGGGTCGTACAGGGACCCCTCGGCGAATCCCAGTGACTGCAGCAGCGGATTCGGCACGCTGAAGGTGCCGAGCTCGCGATCGTCCTGGAACAGCAGCACGTCGCCCTGCGGCGAACGCGCCCGCAGCTCGGGACGGGGCTCCACGCCCGATCGATGCATCGCGAGCTCGACGTTCCAGCCCTCGGGCAACTCGGCCGAGAAGGCACCCTCGCGTGCGTCCTGGACACGACGGTAGCGAAGGCCGACCGACGCCGGCGCGGCCGCACCCGTGCCCGTCCGCGCTACTGCGGGCGCGTCCGTGCGCGAAAAGCTCCGCAGCATCGCCACGAGCTCCGGCAGCGCATCCGCAAAGTCCTCGGAATCCGCGCCGATCAGGAACAGGGTGGCCGCTGCGCCGCGGATCGCCACCAGCGCATGGGCCGTCATCTCGCCGTCGGGGCCTGCGCCGATCAGACGTGCCTGCGCGTCGATCTTCGTACCCCGCGCCCCGGCGAGCTTGAGCTCGCGCATCGGACCTGCAGCACGGCCGACCAGCGCCTGCAGCACGCGCCGGCCGTCGCCGGCGGGCGCACCGGCAAGCGCCTGAATCAATACGAACTCGCTGCCGTCCGGCGACTGCAATTCGGTGCGTCCCGGCTCGGACTTCAGTTGCCAGCCCGGCGGGTGCGAAATCGCAAAGCCGCCCGGCAGCGCGACGCGCTCGAGGGGGCCTTCCTCGTCCGTCCCTTCGGTCTCTGCGTCGGTATCGGGTGTCGCGGCAACCCCTACTCCGTCGGCTCCGGGATCAGCAGGGGCCGCGGATTCTGTACCCGGACTGCACGCGGCCAGCCCAGCCAGCCACAGCACCACGACGGCAACCCATGGACTTCGTTCTGGATACACCGGCATCGAACCACCCCTCAATGGCAACTGGCAGAGCCCTGTGACGGCCGAGAACTCGAGGCCGGCCGGCGCACCCGGAATGCCTGGACGAGGACCTGACGGCGCTGCATCCGGAAAAGGCGGCTGCGGACGCATGCACGTCAGCGCCGCGCTTCGCCGAGGTCGTTCAAGGCTGTCCCCCACTGGCACCAATGCGGCGTGCGTGGCGGGAGTCTACGCAAGCGTGGTGGCCCCGCGCCATCGGCCACCGCGGCGCGTCGCCGCCTCAGGCCATGAAGCCGAGATCGCGCTGCGCGAAGTTGCCGATGCTCGGCGCGACCTTGGCGAGATCGGCATCCTGCACCCCGAACCAGCGCGCCAGCGTCGCGGCGTACTGGTCCGCCGAGGTCGTCGGGATGAAGCGCCCGCCGCCGACGTCCTGTGCGCCGCCGATCGACAGCACCGGATACTGGCCGTAGATCTGCTGGCCGCGCACCGCGCCGCCGACCACGAGCTGCACGCCGCCCCAGGCGTGATCCGAACCGTCGCCATTGGAGGTCAGCGTGCGGCCGAAATCGGAGTGTGTGAACAGCGTGACGCTGCCCTCCATGCCGATTTCGGTGAGCGCGTCGTAGAAAGACTTGATCGAGGCGCTGACGTTGCCGAGCAGCCCGGGCTGGTCCGCGACCAGGTCGTCGTGCTGGTCGAAACCGCCGGTGGAGACGAAGAAGATCTGCCGCGACATCGCGAGACCGGCGCGCGCGTCGATCATCTTCGCCACGGTGCGCAGTTGCTGCTGCAGCGACGAGAGCGTGACGCCGCTGTCGGGCAGTGCGGCGAAGTTGCGCGCGCCGGCGAGCGCGGCATTGACGAGATCGGCGAATTGCACCGCGCGCTGCTGTACCGTTGCGAAGCTGCGCTCGTAGAGCGTGTTGCTGGTCGAGCCACGGCCGGCGTCGACGATCGCCTGGAAGGCGTTGCGTCGCGCCAGCGCGGTGCCGTTGGCGCCGTGACCCTGGAACGTCGTCGCACCGGTCGCGCCCATGACGTAGGGCCGCGCCACGTCGCCCGCCTGGAAATAAGTCTGTCCCGCGAGCGAGACGTTGAGCGAAAGCCGCTGGCTGCCGGTCTGCGCGTTCAGCACATCGGCGACCCGCCCGCCCCAGCCGGACTTGAGGATCGCCTTGCCACGCAGGCTGTGCCACTGGTCCTGCTGGTCGTTGTGCGAAAAGAGCTGCGGCGGCAGCTCGTGGCCCGTGGTCGCGGCCTGCTGATACTGCGTCCTGGTGGTGGGCCGGATCAGCGGCCCGACGTTCGCCAGCACCGCGGCCTTCTGCGCCATGAAGAGCTGCTGCATGCCGACCATGCTCGGGTGAAAGCCATAGGTCGCGCCCGTGGGATCCGGCGTGAGTGTCGTCACCGGCAGCAGCGACGCCTGCGGGACCGCGAGGCTCGAGGCCGTGCCGCCGCCGCGCGAAGCGAAATAGGCGTCGTACTCGGCGCCGCGGGTCGGCACCACCATGTTCCACGAGTCGTTGCCGCCGAACAGGAACAGGCAGACCAGCGCCTTGTAGTCGGCGAAACCGCCGATGCCGACGGCCTGGGCATACACCGTGCCCGGCGTGCGGCCGAAGGCGTAGGCGACGCCACCGGCGGCGGCGGCACGCAGGAACTTGCGGCGGTTGCGATCCATGGTTGTCTCCGGCTCAGCGCTGCAGCACGAACTCGGGCGAGGTCACGATCAGGTAGATCGTATCGGCGACGCGTGTCGCCTGGGCGTTGGTCGGGTTGTTCGCGGGTATCGTCGTTCGCTCGACCTGCGCCTTGGCTTCCGCCTTCAGCGTCGCCGACATCTGCGCCGCACCGCCGAGCAGCTTCTCGGCGACACGATTGATCAGCGCCTCGGAGTCGCCGGCGAGCCCCAGCTCCTCACTCGTCGTGATCCACATCAGGTCGGGATTGAAGGTCGCGACGGCCGCCTGCAGCTGGGTGCGATTCGCCGCCTGCGTCCAGAAGAAGTTCGTCACCTGGGTGTTGAGATACTCGGTGGCGAGCTGCATCTCCGGCGCGACCAGGCCCTGGTCGGCGATTTCGCCGGGCGGCGCGTAGAAGGGGCTGAAGAAGTTGAACACCGAGGGCGACTGGCCCGGACCCTCGCCGAACACCGCCGAGACGCCGCTCGCGAAATTCACGTTCGCGCCGTACTTCACGACGCCGCCCGTGCCGTTGCTCTTGCCGTCGTAGACGCGCCAGAACTGCGTCAGCCGCAGCAGCGGCTCCTTGAGCTTGCCGGCGGTCGCGCTGCCGGCCGGCGCACTGCGCGCTTCCGGGTCGAGCAGAGTCGCGCGCACCACCGCCGCGAGGTTGCCGCGCACGCCGCTGCCGTCGTCGTTGAACTTCTCGGCGACGCGCTGAACGTAGGCCGGCGACGGATTGCTGGTGACCAGCTTCTGGATCAGCTGCCGGGCGAGGAACGGTCCGACGTTCGGGTGGTTGAAGATGTTGTCGAGCGCATCGGCGAGATCCTTGTCGCCCGTCTGGCCCGCGGAGAGGGTCGCGTTCGCGAGCGTCGCTCCCGTGTAGGCCAGCACGCGCTTGGTGCCGGTCTCGTGCTGCTCGGCGTAGAAGCGCATCGGCTTCACCTGGTTGTAGCCCGCGACCGGCGCGAGCTGCACGCGCGTGTTCGCAAAGCTGCAGGTCGTCACCGTCGACGGGCAGTCCCACTTCCAGCCGGTGAACACCCGCGCGAAACCCTCGATGATCTCCTGGTTGTAGGTCGGGATCGAATTGCCGGCCGCGTCCTTTTTCGCCGTGCCATCGACGTTCAGCTCGACCAGGCCAATCGAGAACAGCTGCATCAGCTCGCGCGCATAGTTCTCGTCGGGCCGCAGATTGGTGCCGGCGACGGCCTTCTGGTTGCCGAGCATCGAGAGATAGACACCCATCGCCGGATGCAGCGTCACGTCGCGCAGCAGGTCACGGTAGTTGCCGAAGGCGCTGCGCGCCAGCAGGTCGTAGAAGTCGGCGGTGGCGAACGGCATGTTCTGCAGCGCACCGACCTGCGATACGACCAGCATCTGCGACAGCGCCCAGGCGACCCGTTGGCGCAGCAGGTCGTTGCCGCGCAGCACGTTCTCGAACCACTTCTCGATGCGGACGTTGTGCAGGGAGCCGACGTTGAAGCCGTTCGGCACGGGATTCGGGAACGCCGCCTCGACCGCGGGGTTCAGCAGCGAGGCCGGCCTGGCGATCTCGGCGTCGATCCAGCGCGAGTAGGCGTTGGTGCTGTCGCCCAGTGCGATGAGCCGGCTGGCGCTGGCCTCGGTGGCGCCGAAGCTCGCCTGGTTCAGGAAGCGGAAGGCCTCGGCCTTGGTCACCGGCGGATTGGCCGGGGGCGTGGTGCCGCCCGGACTGCCGTCGCCGCCACCGCCGCCGCCGCAGGCCACGAGGACCAGCGCCACGACCAGCCACGTCATTGCTGCGCGACAGCCTCGACGCGCAGGTGCATTGTCCTTCACGGTCGACCCCCGGGATGCCACCCAGTCCAGGCGCCGCAGCTTCAGCGCCGTCAACGGTTCAACGCGCCCAGGGGCGAGTGGTTGACGGCCGATTGTACTCTGCACGGACTGCACGGGCTGGACGGATGGAAAACGACCGGATTGGAGGGCGGAATCGCCGCAGGCCAGGCCGAGGTCGGCGCAGCGACCGGCGCTCAGCCGTGGCGTTCGGCCGCCAGCAGGTCGAGACGCTGCTCGAAGTCGAGCAGCCCCGGCAGCAGGACACAGCCGAGTGGCACTTCGGTGGGCGCGAGCTGCCGCGCCGCGAAACCGCCGATCCAGATGTCGCAGCGGCCGCGCAGCAGGCCGGCGAGCTCGCGAAGCTGCGTCATCGCCGGCACCGCACCCTCCGGCATCACCAGCGAGATCAGCACCGCGCGTGCATCGACCTCGAGCGCGAAGCGCGCGATCTCCGCCGCCGGGCAGTCGGCACCGAGGTAATGCGTGTGGTAGCGGCGCGTGGCCGCGAGCCAGCTGCACATCAGTATGCCGAGCTCGTGGCGTTCGCCCGAGAGCGTCGCCAGCACCAGGCAGAAGCCGCTGTCGGCGCGCAGATAGCCGCGCGAGACGGAGATCACGAGGCGGCGCACGATGTCGGTGACCATGTGCTCCTGCGCGATCGTGACCTCGCCACGGTGCCAGCGGTCGCCGATCTCGCAGACCAGCGGCGCGATGACCGTGTGGACCACTTCGTTCGGCGGCAGCAGCGCGATCGCCGAAGTCAGCACCTCGTCGACGCCGCTCGGGTCCGAGTGCTCGGCCGCGTCCAGCGCGCGCTCGACGAAAGCCTGGCCACGTACGGAGCCCTGGCGGACCTGTCCGCCCGAGGAGGCGACCAGCTTCGCGAGCTCGTCGTCGGGCAGGCTCGCCAGACGACTGATCGTGTGACCGAGCTCGGTGGCCGTGCGCAGCAGCCGCAGCCGTGCGACGTCGGCCGCCGAATAGGTGCGCCGCCCCGAGGCATCGCGCGTCGGGCGCACCACTTCGTAGCGGCGTTCCCAGGCGCGCAGCGTTTCGACGGTCAGGCCGGTCGCCTGTGAGACGGCCTTGATCGTGAAGGGGCTGGTGGTGCCGCCGGTCATGGGCTTGATAAGATTGTTCATGTTTTGTATAGCTATTTCCTATACAAAATACTGACAGACTTTCGAGCGGCTGTCATCATGGCCCCGGTTTCGAGAAAAGCGCTCCGCAGGACCGCGGTTCGTTCCGGTCAGCAAGAGGAGTAGACACGATGAAGACCATTTCTCTGGCGAAGGCCGCCGTTGTCGCGGCATTGCTGTCGTTTTCGGCCCTTGCCGCGCAGGCGGGCACGTTCGACGCGAAGCGCAACGATATCCTGGCCGTCGCCAAGCACAAGGGGAATTTCACGACCCTGACCAAGGCCATCGAGGCGGCAGGCCTGCAGGAAACCCTGACCGCACAGGGCCCGGTCACGGTCTTCGCGCCGACGGACGAGGCGTTCGCCAAGCTGCCTCCGGGCGAGCTCGCGGCACTGCTCGCGCCCGAGAACAAGGACAGGCTCGTCAGGATCCTGAGCCATCACGTGGTGGCCAGCAAGGCGCTCGAAGCCGACGACCTGAAGCGCTCGCGCGGTGCTACGAGCGTCTCCGGCGAAGAGCTGAAGTTCGAGCTCGTCCGCGGCCGCGTGCGCGTCGATGGCGCCCGGGTCACGGGCGACTACGGCGCCGCGAACGGCTCGATCGTCGCAGTCGACTCGGTGCTGCTGCCCAACTGAGCCGCCGCAAGAGGCGCCCGCGCGACGCCGCGCGGCTGCTGTCCCGTCCGTCCACGACGTGAACCGCAGCCGTGCGCGACGGCCGTGGCGGGCAGCCCTCGCCCGCGCATTCGCTACGATGGCGCATCGCCCATCGAACGCGGATCGCGCGCTTGTTCACGACCACGACCGTCGGCAGCCTGCCGAAGCCGGACTGGCTCGCCGAACCCGAGCGCCTCTGGGCGCCGTGGCGCCTCGAGGGCCAGGCGCTGCAGCGCGGCAAGGAGCGCGCCGCGCTCGAGTGGCTGCGCGAGCAGGAAGCCGCCGGCATCGACGTCGTCGGTGACGGCGAGCAGTTCCGCGTGCACTTCGTACACGGCTTCCTCGAGCAGCTCGAGGGCATCGACTGGAACCTCAAGACGCCGCTGGGCATCCGCAACAATCGCTACGTTGCGGAGGTGCCCACGGTGACCGCGCCGCTGCGGCGCACGCGGCCGGTGCACGTCGCCGACGCCGCCTTCATGCGCGCGAACACGCGCCGGCGGCTGAAGATCACCCTGCCGGGGCCGATGACCATCTGCGACACGCTCGCCGACCGTCACTACGGCGACCGGGCGCGCATGGCCATGCGCTTCGCCGAGCTGTTGAACGCCGAGGCGCTGGAGATCGAAGCCGCGGGCGCCGACGTGATCCAGGTCGACGAACCCGCGTTCAACGTGTTCCTCGACGAGGTGCGCGACTGGGGTCTGCCCGCGCTCGAGCGCGCGCTGCAGGGCCTCAAGTGCACGACCGTGGTCCATATCTGCTACGGCTACGGCATCGAGGCCAACATCCAGTGGAAGCAGACGCTCGGCGGGCAGTGGCGCCAGTACGAGCGGATCTTCCCCTGGCTCAACGCCAGCAGCGTGCGGCAGGTGTCGCTGGAGTTCGCCGGTTCGCGCGTGCCGCACGAGGTGCTGCGCCTGCTGCCGGACCAAGGAGCTGCTGGTCGGCGCGGTCGAGGTGCTGCCGGGCAAGCTCGAGACGCCCGAGGAAGTCGCGCACAACATCCTCGAGGCGACGCGCCACGTCGACAGAGCGCGGCTGCTGCCCTGCACCAACTGCGGCATGGCGCCGCTGTCACGCGAGCTGGCCGTGGCCAAGCTGCGCGCGCTCGGCGCCGGCGCAGCGCTCGCGCGACAGAGGCTCGCCCGATGAGGTCGCCGCAACGCCCGCGCGCCAGCGACTCGCCGGAGGCCTCGTGGACTTAGGACTGCGCGACCAGAACCTGCTGATCACCGGCGCTTCGGGCATGCTCGGTGCCGCCGCCGCGCGCGCGCTCGCCGCCGA